>NZ_DLTK01000055.1:0-37035 GCF_002500885.1 Brevundimonas sp. UBA7838 | reverse complement strand
AGAAACGGGGGTCACGTCACCCGGGACACGCTGAACGGAATGGGGGAGGCTTTGTCATGATCAACCTGGACCGTGACTGGGAGAACCGTCCCGTCAAATGCACGCTGAAGCCTGAGGAGCATCAGCGGCTTTTGGAAGTTTTCGAGCAGCAGGCGCTTGAGCGGAGGCGGGAGGCGGAAGCTGCAGAACAGACGCTGATTTCCGTGGCGCTAGCGCTGAAAGCCGGGGCGCGCTGATAATGGCAGGGGTGCGCGCGTTAATCGCCCGTACGCGGCGGCTAGAGGCCGCAAAGGTGCATCCTATGCTTGCCGCGCTGGGAGGGGAGGCAGGCTGGGATGCACTGCAAGCCGATGCCGAGGCCGGGATGGCCGAAAACCGCTATGACAGCCGGGACATGCCGATGATCGTAGCGGCACTTCGAGCCTGGCTCAGCTACCCGCTGGACTAGTCTTCCGCAGACGCCCGATCCGGAACGTCAGATAGTCCCGTATAAATTCGTACCTTTCGACAGATGGCTCCCCCTTATAGGAGATGAACGTCTCGTCGCCATCGTCGTCAATGAGACGCTCCTCCTTCCATCCCTCCCTCGGCTGGGTACGAGCAGGCTCATTGGGATGAGGCAGTGCTGGAGCCGCGGTCATAGGAAGAGTCGGGGGAGAGGTTGGTGAAACCACACCCTTCTGCTGGACCAGCACCTGAGAAAGAGGGACACCTGACTCACTGCCGTCGATAAAGACCCATGATTTGCCGTCATGAACCTGTATGGCGCGAACGCGAGCGGGCTGGGAAAGAGTCAGGGCACCGTTGATCTCTACTTGTACGAGGTCGCCAACCTCGACTGCGGATTTGTCAGCGTCCTGTTCGCCGAAGCTCTCGAAATCGTCTTCTTCTGCTGCGTCTGAGGTTGTTAGGCCGGCGAACGCGATGGTCTCATCATAGACACGAAGGAAGGTTGCCGCCGCGCTTTGCGTGAAGCCGTGCTTAAAATGGAGGTCGTCAAGGCAAATGTCATCGATAGGCCTATCGGTGCCCCACATTGCCCAGAACTTTTCCATCGCCTTCGGCTTGAGCGCTGCGGTGCGGATAACTTCGCGTTTGATGCTCTCTTGCTGCGCGCGAACGAATTTACGGGCCTCTTCTGTCAGGAACGTCGCGCGTGCCGGACCTGTCCCCTTGTAGTCGAGCAATCCGAATTGCTTGAGCGCTGCGATAGTTTGAAATGCCTGACTGCTGCCATCAGTCATTTTCCATGCTCGCCCTACCTTATTCGCGGGCGTCTCGTGTCGCCCAAAGGTCTGCTCAAATGCAATCAGCCGCTCGACGGCGGTCTGAAGTGGAATGAATGGAAAGCTGGGGCTCCGATCCTTCGGCGTCTTCGCTTCAACAGCCGTGTCAGACATTGTACGATCTCCCGACCCACAAAGGGTATTTACGGGACCGTATCAGTTTGTGATTGACACGGCAAGTCACAGGCATATCCTGATCATGTTCAGGAGAATCGGCATGCAGAGAAGAGTGAGAGCCCGCCGCGTCTACGCCGACCGGCGTCGCGGGCTCGGAAAAACAGGAAAGGCCACTACCTGGCTCCCGTGACAAGGAAGGTAGCGGCCTTCAATCGGCTTTCGATTATCCTGCCCCCTTCCAGAAGGGGTAAGGAGCACAGGCGCGGGCGGGTCCAAACCCTCCGCGCCTGTGTGCATTTGGAATCTAGAGAATCGCCAGATTTCCGCAAGAGGGCGCGTGAAATGGAGGCTGAGTGTCGATTCGTAGCATTCCGCCACTTACGGTCCGCTTATCGGCGCAATACCGCGGCGAAGAAGGCACGGAGCGCACAGGCATAACGCGTTGTAATAAATGAGAGAAAAGTGGCGCACCCGGAGCGATTCGAACGCCCGACCCTCAGATTCGTAGTCATCGGGACACGCTGATCAGGGCCGGTCAAACAGCGACAATGGGAACTCGGTTTCCGTATCAGTAGACTGATATAAGACAGTTTTTTCTTGCGCATTGCGGGACACTGGACGACAAGCCCGGCCACTAGTCGTCGTTACCCCGCCGTTACCCTGGATGCCAAAGCCGCCTCGCAGTCTCAGCGATCTGCAGATCCGCAACATGAAAGCACCGTCCAAGCGGCGGGAAATCCCGCTGGGCGATGGCCTTTATCTTGTACACGCGCCGACAGGAGCGAAGTCCTGGGCATATCGGTACCGCCACTTCGACAAGCCAAACAAGGTCACGCTGGGTCGCTTCATGTCGCCGACGGACATGCTGCCGGAGACCCTCGCGGCACCGCCGCGGATAGGGCAACCGCTCTCGATCGCTGGCGCTCGGTTGCTCGTCCAACAGGGCCGGCTCGCCCTGGCGCAGGGTGCCGACCCGAAGCGCATCCTTGCGGGAGAGGGGCCAAAAGCTAAGCCCAAGGAAATCGGCGCGGCCTTCGAGGCGTTTTTCAAGGATCACGTCGAGGTTCGAAATAGACCTTCCACAGCGAGGGAAAGCCGCCGGCTGTTCGAAACCAAGGTGCGGCCGTCATGGATGGGTCGCTCGGTCGAAAACATTCGGCGCACGGACGTGGTCGACCTACTACAAAGCGTTCGCGACGGGGGCGCGCCCATAAGCGCCAACAGGACGCTGGCCCTGGTTCGAAAGTTCTTCAACTGGTGCGTCGAACAGGATCTGATTGAGACTTCGCCATGCGGCCGGGTGCGTCCACCCGCGGTGGAGAAAAGTCGCGACCGGTATCTGAGCGAGCACGAGATTGGGCTGGTCTGGCGCGCAAGCGCCAAGCTTCCGGAGCCATATCGTCAATGGGTCCGCATGCTCCTCCTCACGGGGCAGCGCCGGGGAGAAATTTCGCGGTTAAGGTGGAGCCAGCTTGCGCTGCAGGACCGGCAAATCCTGTTCCCAAGGGGCGACACGAAAAACAACAAGCCACATGTTGCTCATCTGAATGCCCCTGCACTTGCCGAGCTCGCGAGCTTGAAGCGGATCAAGGGCTCGCCGGACTTCGTCTTCACCAGTGGTCGAACCAGACAAGACGGAGCCCTCACGCCGTTCAGTGGCTACTCGAAACTAAAGGCGCGCCTGGACGCCCTTATCCGAGACATCATTAAGGAGGACGCCGTGCGCTTAGGCATGATCGATACACCGTCGATGCCAGCTTGGTGCTGGCACGATCTGCGCCGCACGGTCGCCACCGGCATGCAGCGGATGGGTGTCGAACAACGCGTGGTGGAGAAAGCCCTCAACCACATCAGCGGCTCCACGAGCGGGATCGTGAGTGTCTACCAGGTTCATGAGTTCATGAACGAACGTCAGGCGGCCTTTGAGGCCTGGGGTGAGCAGCTGCTGGCTCTTGGAGAGGCGCAACAATGACGACGATCAACCCCTCTTTCGGAAGGCGCGGCTCCTGGCATTTGATCGAAAACGCCCCCATGGCACCACCCGATCAAGCCGCGCGTGAGTTGCTGGACCTGGTCGAACGGCATGAGCATTTGCCAAGCGCCCGATGGCCCATTGAACCATGCGTGGTGCGCGCTATGGCTTTGGAGCTCGCAGTCGAGGTGGCAAACAGCCAGACTGCGCTGTCGGACGCCTTGGTCGGGCTGCTGGCTTGGGCGATGGACCTGTCGGACGTTGCACTCAGCGATCCTCCCGCCTTCTACGAAGGGGGCTGGAAGGGCGGTGCAGAGACCGCCGATCCCGCCGCGAAGAACCTGGCTAGCTTTCTCGACCGGCAGCACTACCAGGCAGCCGGTTCGGCGATGCCCCTGCTCACACTTCGGAACGCGCTAGTGGAACGCCTTGGAGAAACCAAGGCGCCCGCGCGATCGACGCTTCGGCGTTGGCGCATGGAGCTTCCGTACTGGGACTATGTGACTTTCCGTGAAGGCGGTGGCGATACCGAGTGAAGGTATCGCCAGTGACACGTTGCGACAGATTAGACTTTTGAAGGACCTCTGGAATGAGGAGGCCCCCTTGAACGACGCCCACTATCTCACTGCGAAACAACTGGCCGCGCGCTTCTCGGTTTGCCGTCGCACCATCAGCCGTTGGTCGGCGAACCCGTCGCTGGACTTCCCGGCCCCTGTCGAGATCAACCGTCGCCGCTACTGGCGTGAAGATTGGATCGTCGAATGGGAAGGCGTTCAGCAGCGCAGCCGCGACTGACATGGGAAGGGCGAATGTGAAGGGCCGGTCCAAGGCCGGCCCACCCTTCGTGCGCCTCTGGTGGCGGTTGTATGACAATGGGATCGCTGGGAGGCTTAGCCCGGCGGAGCTCAGCGTCCTTATCGCTTTGATGCGCAAGTACGACGGACGGAACAACGGTTGGTTGGCCCTCAGCGTGCGTGAGGCAGCAGCCCGAGCCCGGATCAACAAGGATACGGCGAGCCGCGCCTTTCAGACCCTGGCCGAGAAAGGCTTCATCGAAGAGACCCAACGGGGCGCTTTCGCTTGGAAGGCACGGCACGCATCGGAGTACCGCCTGACTTGGGAGAAATGCGACCGGACTGGACGGTTGCCGAGCTTCACGTACCTAAAGGATACGGCCAAAGCCAATTTAGAACCCGGTCCGAAATGAGGGCGGGTACGGTCCCTCTATTTCGGACACTTGCTCATGGCTCCGCTGCGCAATGGTCCGAAACGGGGGGACAGAGTCCGCGATTGTCCTCGCCCAGTCGGTCCCCGAATTTCGGACACATCTACATCTAGCCATAGGCGGAGCGTACGAAAGACTGCCAGCGCCACGAGGTGGACGGACATGGCGAGACGCGCAACTGACGCCGCCTCCTTCGCCTGGAACCTGTCGAACGAGCCGGCGCCCAACCAAGCTTAGGCACCGCGGGCATGTACCGCTTCCAATCGTGTAGGCCCGGACATAGCATTCGGGTTATGGAAACGAAGCGCTCCAAGCTCCCCACCCTCCGTCAGTTCCAGCAGGGGTTCCCAACGGACGACGCCTGCCTCGAAGATCTAATGCGGACCCGCTACGGCCAACGGCCCGCCTGCGCCAGATGCGAGCGGGAAGCCCGCTACTACCGGGGGCATACTTGAAGCCAAGCACGGCGCTTCTGGTACCCAACTCGCACGCACGCACGCGCGCACGCACGCGCGCGATAGAGAGATTCTCTTTCGGTTATCAGGTCTTCAGATCGGTCATCTGAGCATTATCGCCGAAAGACCGGGTCAACTCGGCCAATGCGGCACCTAGGGTAACTGCCGAGGTAAACCATGCAACCGCGCCATCGCCCCTCTAGAGCCTAGTGTCCGCAGACGATCGGACCCGTCATCGCGACCCGCAACAGGTGGCCCGCTTTACTGCCCTGCCCGCGGGTGGTTGAGATAACCTCACGTCGGTCTTGCGGCTGGTCAGGGCCCGGTTGCCAACCAAGATGGGTCGGCGTCGGTTGTCGTTGCCAACCGACGATCGAGATGGGACGAAGTTTCCGATGCGGAACGTCCTTCTGGCGTTTTGTGAGGCCTTCATGGACGAAGCTTTGATTAGCGACGCGCAAGCGCGTCAGGCGGTGGCTGAGTGGCGTGATCACCAGATCATCGCGGCCGAAACCCTACTTAATCTGGCTGCGACCCACGCTCGGGAAAAGCTGGAAGCTGAGCTCGGCCGTGTGTCGGCGGTCGATTCGCTACTCAACGCCGCGACACTCGCCAACGCCAAGATTGATGCTCTGATGAAGTCTGAGCTTGAAGAACCGCTCGCAGCCTATCTTGCTATCGCCGCTGACGATCTGGCCGCGATCGATCCACGACTGAGTGCGCTCAGCGCCGCCGTGCGCCAAGCCGAGTTTGTGTTCCCTGCATCTGAGAACGCCGCTGCGGAGCGGGCCAGTCCCCTGGCCGGGCCAGAAAGCTTGGAGATCGGGGGTGAGGAGCCCCCCTCGAACCGCGGCTTGGCGGACTTCGCAAGAAACCTGCAGAAGGGCGTGACCGAGCTCACCAAGACAGCAGGCGAAACGGCCGACACGGTCCTCAACGAGCGAGTCGGCCTGATAAAGCGAGTTCGAAGCGCGGCCTTCATCAGGCTAGACCAACATTGGATGGACACCGGCACCCAGACCGGCGCGCTGCTTCACCAGATGATCCGCTGGGTCGACCAGACGGCCGTGGACGCCAGGATCCAGCTGTCATGATGAGCGCTCTCGGCGAGGTGATCCTACGTCAGGCGCCAGAAGCGCTCCGTGGTGGGCTGGGAACCGGCGACTACAAGATATTTGGTTCCATAATCAAAAGCACGGTGACCGGCCGTATTGTCGGGCATCTGCAAGAAGCCGGGGCTCTGGGCAGCATTCTGACTCCGGCGCTGTCCGACGGCGTGCCGATCGTCGGCCTTGGTCTAAAGGCGGCCGGGCTGGCCCAAGGTGAAATCATCCGCCGCGGCGTGGTGGAGCTTCAAGCCCAGGTTGCCGCCGTAGCCTCCCTAGGTGTCGCCAACCTCGCCGTGAGTGCGGCGGGCCTGGGTTTGACTGCCGTTGGGTTCACGGTGATCAGCATGAAGATCAACGAGGTCAAGCGCGAGGTCGGCCGTATGGGTGCCAAGCTCGATAACCTGAGCGATCAGATGAGCCAGCTTCGGCGCGACTTCATCGATGCGGATTTCAGCGAGGTTGAGGCCATCGCCAAGAGCTATGACGAAGCCTGGCATCTGAGCGGGCCTGCTGCGCTCGTCCGCTGGCACGATGTGGCCAAGGCCGCGCTCAGCTATCAGACGCGATTTGAACTCCGGGCGGACCGCCTCTTGAACACAGGGGGCGGCCACGCCGAGGTGGTCGATCCGCTTTTGGACGCAGTCAGCCTCACCAACAGTCTGCGGGTGTCGTCGCTGACAGCCTGCGAAGAGCTGGTCGCCGCGCAAACCGCAGCGCTCGACGGGGGTCGAACCATGGAGCGGCTAACAGGATCGATCGGTCTCGCGGACTTAAGCCGCTCCGCGCGAAGCACTGGCAGTCCACCAGTCGGCACCCCTCGTTGGGCTCTAACTCATGCGAAGGCCAACCGTGCCAGCGAGGCGCTCGCGCGCAAAATCCGCGCCCGCGAGGCTGCGGCTTGGACAATCGGCGCTCCGGTCGCGCAGCTCGCCCGAGCAGGGGGCAGCGGCCGCCGATGGTTAGAAGCGGCTCGCAACGAAACCACAGTCCCCGTGATCTTCCTTCCGGCGGCAGGGTGAAGAGCCTGCGGGGGCGATGAGACTTCGAACACCGTTGGGAGGATGCCTCACCTGCAATCAGCCGGGGACGAAGGACGACCCCGTTCGGCCAAGTCTCTAGAAAGCCCTCGCTTCAGTGGGAAGAGGGGCCTCAGGGCACCACGTGAGGAACAAGCAGGCTGGGATCGGTTACAGTGACAGCGTAGCTGGACTGGCTGTCCGTCAACCAGCAGAGCCTATTCAGTCGTCGATTTCGAACTCGACAGGCCGTAGTTCTCGCCCAGGTACAGCGTCGAAATACCAGGCGAGCGAAAAACCGCTGACAGCCGCGCATTCCCCGTCATTGACTTGCTCGATCACCAAACTCACGACGCCGAGGGGATCAAGGCCAGTTAGCCAACCCTCGCGGATCCCCGCCTGGATTTTTAGGACTTCTGCGACAAACGCCTCGCACATCCGGCTCCTGTGTAGCGCCTCCATGCTCAGGCCGACAGCTAGCTTCTCCACGGCCTCGTCAATCGCACCATCGAAGAAGCCGGTGTCGAAATCGTACACACCAGCAACGACACGAACCGCCCCGCCTGTGATCTGCGCACGACTGGCATGCTTGGCCTCCCCCCGTTCGATAGCGATGGCTAGCGCCTCCTCTACGTAGACACGCTCCTGGCTCATGCGGCGGCCACCATCTGCTGGACTTTGAGCGACCGATCCCAAGGCCGCCCCGCCCCGAAGTGTCCCTCGCGCGCGCAAGCCTCATACACAGGAGCGTCGAGGTTAAGCCGATCGATGAGGGACCGAGGCGTGAACAGGTCAGCAACGCGGTCGGCATGCCAACCGCTTCGAACTGCGGCTTCGGGATGTTCGACATCGATGTGGATGGCCACAGGCTCAGCCACGCCGATCGCGTAAGCGAGGCGCACTTCAGCCGTTCCAGACAGACCGCCTTCGACGACTGTGCACGCAAGCTGTCGGGCCCCGTAGGCGGCGGAACGGTCGACCTTGGTGGCATCCTTGCCAGAGAAGGCTCCGCCGCCATGGCGCCCGATGCCCCCGTATGTGTCGACGATGATCTTGCGCCCTGTCACGCCTGCATCGGCGACAGGTCCACCTTGGGTGAACGCGCCGGCGGGATTGATGAGAAGGCGAACGTCGCTTTCCAGGTTCGGAAACACCGCCTTGATCACCGTTTGAAGCAACAGCTCGCGCAGGTCGATCAAGGCGAGCTCAGAGGCGTGCTGGCTGGACAGAACGATAGTACGGACAGAGGCGCGGCCATCACTGGCGATCTCGACGCTCACCTGCGCCTTCGCATCTGGGCCGAGCACACCGTGGATTTGGCGAGCTTGGGTATGAGCAGCGATCAGGCGGCGTGCGAGTGCAAAGGAGAGCGGCAACCGTTCCGGTGTTTCAGCCGTCGCGTAGCCGAACATGATCCCTTGGTCTCCGGCTCCAAGACGTTCGTCAGACTCCAGACCGGCCGCAATCTCCTGTGCCTGTTGGCTAAGGGCGGTCCGGATCTGCAGCTTGTCGACATCGACGCCCCAACGACCGTCCGTGTGTCCGATTGATTTGAGGGTTTCTTGAACGGTACCCACGACGTCCAGGTCGACGGCACCGCTGAGCTCGCCGAACACCCAGACTTCATTGTCCTTGATGGCCGTTTCGATCGCGACACGGGCGCGCCGGTCCTGGCGGAGCGCTGCATCAAGCAGCGCGTCAGAGACTTGGTCGCAGATCTTGTCGGGGTGGCCCGGGGCCACAGCTTCCGACGAGAGGAGACCGGTGAGTGGCTGCAGCCGGCCGAACGTGAGCTTGGTCATGGCGTTTCCATCCCGAGCGAGCCGAGAACCCGTGCTGAAATGCGCCGCGATTGCACCCGTTTATTTGCCATCGGCCACATCCCCTTTTGGGAGCCACCTTGCCCGGGAAGGCAGGTTGGCGACGGCCACAGCGGCCGCTCTCTTGATGTACTTGTGAGGGTGGCAGAAAGACCTGAGGTGTTCAAGCGTCCATCGTCAGCGCAGAAGGAGCAACTCGGCTGGTTGCCCCCTAGCGCACCAGACGATGGCGTTCTGCTCGAATGCACACCCTAGATCGCAGGCTTGGGCCTTGGGGATCCCGAGGACGGCAAGGCTAGGTTCCGGGGGCCAGTCCCCAACCCGGCCCCTGCCCTCTCCCTCCAACCAGGTTAGACAGTTTGTGTTAAGCGTCGCCTTAAGCGCGTCTTGGGCTTGGTTGTTCTCGCCGTCAGAACGGGCCTGACTATAGGGGTTGTAAGCCGTGACGTAGGCCGCCTGATCGACGCCATACCACCGCATCAGCGCATCGAAGGCAGCGGAATGCGTGCCGACGGTGATGACCAGTTCAGGCTGACCGAAGATAACGAAGTCCGTCTCGCGGAAGGCATCGATCAGTGCCTGTTCCAGCTTCGTATCGGCGTAACGGATGGTTCGATGGTCGACCTCTACAGCACCTGAGGCGCGCCTCCTCCGCCACTCGTTCTGGGGTATCGCGGCGATCGCTTCACCTATTGCGTCGCCTAGCCCCTGACGGTCAGCAATCGAGAGCTGCTCGACCAAGCGCTTCGTCTTCTCGACGTCACTGGTGGTGTGCCAAGCAGCCAGTATGAGCGGCAGCGGCACCGGACCCTCAGCGAGGGCTGTGATGTTCAGCCAGAGGCGGTGCCAAGCCTTCGGCTCGGGACATACGAGCCCCGTATCGATGAGACCGGTGATCCGTTGTTCTAGGTGGCTACGGCGCATGTCCGTCTCATGCCACTGATCCCCAAATAGGGGTAAGGCGTTTATGTCGTCATGCACTTGCTGCCGTACCTGATCGAACCAGGCCTCAGATTGGCAATCTGACGATTTAGTCCAAGTTGACTGATCTCCTGGGCGGACTGGCAGGCTAGGGTAACAGCCGGGGTATCGCCGTACTTGGTCACGGCTAAGCCGGGGCCGTTTACCGAGCGGACCTTCGGAACGTCGGCCCTGGGTGGTAGCGGACAACTGCACAAAGCCAGACCGCAGTCCGCTCTGCGCCATAAGCGGACATCGGGTGGCGTCCGCGAACTGGACATGTCGCGCTGATCACTTCCTACTCTTTGCGGGCCTGCGCAACGTCGTTGCGCACTACGCCAATAGCATATTGAGGCGCTCAACAGCCTCAACCATTCGGCCGGTGGTAAGGCACCTGACGCCCGTCGGGTCGTAGTCGATCAGGACTCGGCCACTGAGATCGGATGCAAGCGCCCGTTCAGCCGCGCCAAGTCGGCGTGACCACGTCTGAGCCAGACATTTCAACCGACGGGCTTTCAATTTGTCGGGGGATCAGCAAGGGCAAACGCCCAAGCTAGGCTAACACACCCGTCTGGTAAGCTCAGCGAGCCATACTTCAACGCTTGGTGCCAAACTCATGGAACGCCATGGCCAGACTCAGGCCCTCTTTTTTGCGTCAGATGGGCGATCGGGCCGATCTTATCGATCCTCCGAACAGCGGCTGAAGCGCGGCGAGGACACGCTGAGCGATACCTATCCCAGCCCCGTAGGATCGCAACCATCGCTTGAACCTGAAGCAATCAGTGTTAGATCAAGTGGGAACCTAAGGCGATGTCCTCGACCGCCCCTCGCTCCTGTGGATCCCTAGACCTCACAGCGCGCGGTGCCACCTAAATGTCCGAAGACAGACCTTGATGCCCCTTAGCTTCGCGTCCCCACTAAATGCCCCCGTCTCAATGTTGACGGAATGGTCGGTGGCGGACGCGGATCAATTGGCGAACGCCGTTGCCTGGCTCTACGTCCAGAAACGCGACCATGCGGCGCGGATCATTCAGGCTCTCGAGCCCGGCGCCGCCGCCCTTCCCGGCAGTGTGGTTCAAGACGCCATAAGGGCTCTTACGATCGAGACCGGCGATCTGGTGGTCGACCTGCAGTCGGCGGACGACGCAACGCGGAAGTCGGCGCAGGCCAAGCTGAATGTCCGCATCGTGCACCGTGACGGCCTCCTCTTCCAGCACGTCTCTTGGATCGCTGCGTATCTGGCCCTGCCTAACACCCATTCAGCGCCACCCCACGTCCGCACCGCCGACAAGGGCTTCGACGGCGTCATTCTCGACCTCGACCCCGCCGCACCTGGCCTGTCGCGGATCATCCTGTGCGAGGACAAGGCCTCGACCAATCCCCGCAACCTCGTCACTCAGAGCATCTGGCCAGAAATCACGGCCATTCAGGCGGCGGGAAAGGACCGGGAAATCCTAGCTGCAATCACCGCCATCCTCGCGACCCTGCCCGGCGTCGATAGCGAAGCCGTGATCGCGGCCACGACCTGGGAGGGCGCCCGCGCCTTTCGCGTGGCCCTGACTGCGGACCCCGCGCAGGCGAAGGACGCGAGCTACGCCCACCTTTTCGCCGGTTTCGACGACGTCGCCGGGGGTGCGATTGAAAGCCGAATGGCGGAGGTAATGCCCGTCCAGGCCGTACGCCCCTATCTCGCCGCCCTCGCGAACGCCGTAATCCTCAAGCTGAAGGCCATGGACTGATGTATGACGAGGTCACCAGCCGTCTCATCGCCGGGGCGCCGCCCCTGGAAGGATTGCAGCCAGCCGATCTGCGCGAGGAGCTGACCTCGGCCTATGTCGAGATCGCCGCCGCCCGCCTCGCCATGGGCACCGACCCTGAAGATCGCGCCACACTCGACGGCATCGTCCTGCGCATGGGACGGATGGCCGATGCCTACGAGGCCCGCATCGTTCTCGGCCTCGATCCCTCCCGCAGCCGCGCGACCGCCTTTGTGGCGGCCTCGGCGCGCCAGATTATTGCGACGGCGGGACGGCTGGCGCGGGGAGCAGAAGGCGAGGATGGCGCTTTTGACGTGACGACCCGGCTCGACGAGGATGCGATCGGGCCCGAGCTCGCGGCTTCTCTCCTGTTCCTGATCGCCGAACGCTCGTCAGACGCCTTTGAAGCCGCCCGCGACGTCGTCGCGGCCGGCGAGCCCGATCCGATCCGGCGCGCCCTGATCTTGGCCGTGGGCCGTCTCGCCCGGGGCAAGCTCGCCGACATCCTCGAAATCGATCCGGCTGCCGAAGCGCTTCGCGGTTCCGATCTTTCCGGCTTCGCTGTCGATCTCCTGTTTCGCGAACTGCTCTCCGGCGTCGTCGAGCTCGCCGCCTTTGGCCTGGGCCGCGAGGGAGCGGAAAACGGTCTGAGCGACGCTCGGGCGCGCTTTGCGCGGGTCCGCGATCTGGCCGTCGACGCCGAAGGTTTGGCACCGGCCCTCGTGGCAGATATCGCTGCGCCGTCCGCTCGACGCTCGGCAGCCGTCTTCAGTGGGCCGCACCATTTGGCCAGCCTGCTTCTGCGCGCGGCCGACATCCTGGGACAAGGCCTGCTGGTCACGACACCGGCGCCTTTTGGCTCGGATCCCGGAGCTTGGGCGGCCTGGATCCGGACCGAGGCCGCCCGATGGCCCTATCTCTGGGAGAATCACAGGCGCGCGGTGGCAACCGGCTACCTCGCGGCTGGACAGTCCCTCATCATGACTTCCCCGACTGGCTCGGGGAAAACGACTTTGGCGGCCCTGAAGATCGCCGCCGCGATCACGGCCGGCAAGACCGTGCTCTACCTAGCCCCTACTCACGCCCTCGTCGGCCAGGTTGAGCGAGACCTAAACGAACGGATCGGCGCCATCGTCACGGCCGAGAGCGTTGAGGACGCCGACTCTATCGAGGATCTTCGGGTCCTGCCCGCCCTCGCCGTCCTGACCCCGGAACAGTGTCTCGCCCTCCTGACCTTCGCACCCGAGCTCTTCGCCAACGTCGGGCTAATGGTGTTCGACGAGTTCCACCTGATGGGGGCTCCCGAGCCGGACGTTGGTGTCCGGTCGCGCGTGGACCGTCGGGCGATCGACGCCATGCTGTGCCTGCTGACCTTCCTGTCAGTATCGTCAAGCTCCGACCTGCTGCTTCTGTCCGCCATGGTCAGCAACGCGCCCGAGCTGGCGCGATGGCTCGCCGTCCTGATTGGCCGCCCCGTTCATCCCTTTGACGATCGATGGAAGCCGACCCGCCAGCTACGGGCCTGCGTCACCTACGCTCGCCGCGATCTCATCGCCGCACACATTGCCGCCAACACCCCGCGCGGCAGGCCCGAGGCCACTCCCTGGGGGCTGTTCTCTCTGGCGAGCGGATGGAACCCGGCCGCCGTCGACAAGCTGGCCTTCCGTCCCTTCGCGCCTCAGCCGGTTGCGTTGAGTCACAGCCAGAGGCCGGTCGGCCGGCGTCGCATCACCGCCAACCGGCTTCAGGTGGCGGCCGCCATCGCGGAACGCTTCGCGCGAAGCGGCCAGAAGGTCATTATCTTCTGCGACAGCATCACCTTCTGCGTCAGCGTCGCCAACGGCCTGAACCTCGGACAGGCCGACCTGCCGCCGAACCGGGACGAAAGCCAGACCGCCTGGCGCGACGCGGCTATTTCCGAGCTGGGCGACGTCGCGGGCGTCTACGACGCGGGCGATCGTCGGGCGGCCGTGCATCACGGCGACCTGCTCCCCGACGAGCGGAGGCTGGTCGAATCCCTGTTCCGCGACCGCGACAGCGGCTTGAACATTCTCGCCGCCACCTCGACCTTGGCCCAAGGCCTCAACCTGCCCTGCGAGGTGGTCATCCTCGCGGGGACCGACCGGCTCGACGATGACGAGGACAGCGAGACCTTCCGCAAGCCTCTCGCACCCCATGAGATTCTGAACGCCCTGGGCCGTGCAGGACGTGCGGGGCAGGCCGCGACCGGCGTGGCGATCATCGTTCCCGGCGAGCCCATCGGGTTCGACCCTTTGACGAAAGCCCTCGACGAGAACATCGACCTTCCAGTCGTTTTCGCGGAGGGCGATCAGTGCCTGCCGCTTGGCGATCCCTTGGCGACCCTATTCGATCAGATTGAAGTCGCCGGCGTCCCGACGCCTGAAACGGACTATCTGCTCCGGCGCCTTTCAGACGTGCTGGGCGACGACGGCGAGGCGTTCGAGGCCCTGGCGCGGCGCACCTTGGGCTTCTACCGGCGCGCCGCGCTCAACGCCCCCCAGGCCGACGCCTGGATCGCCGGACGGCGCGCAACCCTTGTCGCCGCGATCCGGGCTCGGGCCGAGCCCCCCGCCCTGCCTTGGGAGGAGGCGCTCGCCGCCAAGACCGGCGTCAGTCGCCGGCTAATCATCGCCTTGGCCCAAGCCTATCCGGGAGCCCCGCACAACCAGCCGGACGCCCTACCCTGGGTGCTGTGGCTGCTGGATCAACTCGATCCCGCACAGCCGGACTTCGACACCGTGCTCCGGCCCGAAGCCCTGGACCGGGTCTTTGGACGGGCCTTCTCCACCCAGCCCGATAACATCGCGCGCCGACGCGCTGGTCTGGACGGGCTGCGGATCGTCCTTCCGGCTTGGTTCGCCGGAGAGCCCCTTCTTATGATCGAGGCAAGGATCGCCGTCTTTATTGCCGCGACGGAGCGCGACGTGAGGCGGCCGACCGGCCCCGATCCCAAGGCGAAACGCGCCCGACGATTCGCCCAGAGGCTGGCGTCGGATCTCGGCTATCTGTGCGGCATCCTCAAACAGGTCTCTACTGGCCTCCTTGCCGGCCTGGGAGCCGAGCCGCCGCCGATGGTGACGGCCCTGCCGCAACTGATGCGCAAGGGCTTCCAGACCCCCTACCACTTCGCGCTCAGCCGTTCCTCCCCCGCGCTCTCGCGCGTGGCGGTCTATGGCGAGTACGCCGCGATCGAGCACCTTCTGACTCGCGATGCTACCGACGACTGGACAACCGTGCGAGAGAAGATCACCAACGCCAATGTTTCACTAATCTTCAGCGCGCTTGAGGACGACGATCCATTGAGCTGACTCCGGCTCGCGGCCGATAGCGGACATTCCGAACTTCGCTCGAGGGTCAAATTCTGACCGACGGACAACGTCCTTCAAATGTTCGCTTCGGGTCGAAAGTGGTCCTCTGCACGCGAGCCACAACCGGTCATCGGCGGAACCTACGCTTGCCGCGCCGTACTGGGGTGTCGGAGCGCCGTCTTCAAGAACGGTGGTCGGCAGATCGCGCGCAAGCCCACTCATCACGTCATGACGATCGTCGCACCTGCCCCTGGCGGCTGGGCGTGGAAGACGACCTTGCCTAGGCACCCCATGCGGCGGCACTGCACCCGCTGGCCCCAAAGGCGATAGTTCGGCCCCTTCACTTGGGCGATGCGCTTCAGGTCGGCGATAGCGAGGGAAGCCGATAGCCTCAAGAACAAAGAAGAACAAATCTGTTGACCGCTCGGGAAGCGTTCACCCGACGTCAACCACAGGATCAGCGCGCGCGTGGCTTTCGGCCTGGGCGAAGAGGTGGAGGCGGCGCGGCAGCCCCACCGTCTGGCTCGCGGAGGAGTTCAGAGACAGGAACCGAAAAGCATGCAGCCAGACGGTCTAGGACGTCGAGAGACGCGTTGCCTAATCCTCGTTCGATTTCGCTGACGTAAGCCCGATCAAGGCCAGTGTCGGCTGCGAGCGCCTCTTGGGACTGGCCTCGTGCAGTGCGCAGAGCGCGTAGGTTCCACGCCAAGAGTTCCCGCCCGGTCATAGGCGACACGAGCCTTGGCTGGGCCGCCTAAACCACGGGATATGGCCTACATATTAGAATGGACGCTATGGACCCTGTCTGCAGTTCGGGAGCGAGAGCGACAGTGGATGAAGCGAACAAGATGGTCCGGCGCGGGCAACGCCTGATACGCATGGTCAGCGAGCTGCATAGGCTGGGTTATCAGCGACTGCGCATCATGCCTTACGAATATCCCTTGGCATGGCGGCTCGCGATCGGGCCGCGAGACTTGTTCTCGACGGCCAATGGAGCATGGGCGGAGGACGACGGTGGTTTCTCCGCCTACTACAGCAGCGCCTCAGGCAAGCAGTACTTTGGCTGGATGGATGCCGGCCAGGACAATGCGAGGCAACTGGCCGAGAAGTTCATCCAGAGATTTCCGGACGTCTGTGAGCGATCCGTGGGGAGAGACTGGCTCTACGCCGGATGGCTGAGCGAACTGTTGGGCGTCCTCGAACGATTGAACGCCCTGCCTATTGCAGCGGCCGAGTACCTGGTACCTGGCCCCATGGAAGCTCGCTTCGTGACCCTGCGGTCCTACGGTGGGAACGGTGCCGATACCGAGTTCGCCTTGCCTCCGCCGGGCGAAAGACGGGTAGGGTGCCGACCCCCAAACCTGAGTTTCGCTACCACCGACCTGCTGGCCGGGTTCCAGGCAAACCCCGATCCGTTCGACCTGCGTGCCTTTCCAGCCGTCTCAGCACTCATCGGTGTCGCAATGGCCGTCGGCAGCAAGATGTTTGCGGCTCGCGACGATAGCGCCGAGCACCACCTCCTGCCACCGATCGCCGCTGCCTTCTCCGGGAACGACCCCAACTACACGATCGATAAAGCGTGGTGTCGTCCCGAGCGTTTAGGGCGAGCGCTGATCGATCGGTTCGGTCTGCCTGTCCATATCCTTCCGGATGACAGGTTCGAGTCCTTGGTGCTCCTCGGCCTCGAACACGTCTCGTTGGCCGTCAGAGCAATCCTGGCCAACACCAAAGCAAAGGCGGATTGGGAGGGCGTCACGTGGCCTCTCCTCACCGAGGTTCACACGCTCGCGGCGTCCGTCTTTGTGGGCTCTTCGGCGACCCTTTTCCCTACACTCACCCTGGATGACCTGGTACGACGGAGCCTGCGCAATTAGGCCTCAAGCCTAGCTTGCTCTGGCCTTCAAGTCGGTCAGGAACTCTGATCCGGGGCTTACGGCTGAGACCAGCAGCCGATCCCGCGCGCGGGTGCAAGCAACGTACAGGAGGTGCCGTTCGGTAGTGTAGACCTCGTCCAGCTCCACCTCGTCCACCACCGTGTCGATCCGGCCTTGAAGGGGCAGCACCCCGTCATCGCAAGCCATCACAGCCACGACCTTGAACTCTAGTCCCTTAGCGAGGTGCATCGTCCCGATGGCGACGCGGTCGCTCACGGCCGCGCGATGGGCCGACAACTCCTGGGGCACGAGACCGGCCCGCTCGACGGCGCTGCGGGCCCGTTGGAGTTGTTCTGTCGATCGTACGAAAACCCCTATCTGAGCCGGGGCCACTCCCTCTTGAACCGCCTGCGCGACATACTCGGCTACGGCCGAAATCTCAGCGGCCTCGGTCTCGGCCAGGGTAACGACGGGCGCAGGCCCTTCGAACAGGGAGATCGTCGTACGCCGATCCATCGACTCGCCGTCGGCGTCGCGAACCTCCCCCGGCAAAAGACCATCGGCTGCCTTCCGGATCTGCTGGGAGGTTCGATAGTTGACGGTCAGCGTCGAGGCGCGGCCTCGAACATCGACGCCCAGGCCCTTCCACGAGAAAGGCTGCTGGAAAATTCTCTGCCCGAGGTCTCCGGCGAAGAACAGCGCATCGCCGTCATCCGGGGCGATCGCGCGAAGCAGCCTGAGTTCAGGCACGCCGAGGTCCTGCGCCTCGTCCACGACGATATGTGTGAATGGCTTGTCGCCACGAGGCCGATAGTGATCCGTCAGACTCCCAAACACCTGCGCCCATGTCGTTAGACCAGTATCGGCGAGCCGGCGTCGCGCGTCCTCAAAGATGGGCCAGAGCCGGTCCCGCTGTTTCGAGCCCAGGCGGGCCTTGCGGCCCACACGCGGAACAACGCTATAGGCATCAGCGTCGGCGACCTGCCAGGCGTCGATGACGTTCGACCATTCCGCCAGGAGGAACCGGGTTGAGGCCGCGTCGGGATCGATCTCGGCCCGAGCACCATCGAGCGCCTCCTCGATCTGCGCGACGGTCGCAATCCTCGGCTTGCGGCCGAAGACCAGTTGGAACAGTTCGTTCGCTAGGCCTTGGAACGACGTCACACGGATGCGCGGGATGATCGACGTGTTCGGTCCAGCAAGGATCGCGATCTTCGCCGCCAGATTCTCTGCCAGAGGATCAGAGAAGGTGGTGAGCAGTACACGCGGGTCAGGATGGCACCGCAGGGCCCGTACAGCCCTGTGGAGGGCAACAACCGTCTTCCCGGTACCGGCGGAGCCCGTCACCCGCGCCGGGCCACTGTAGGCCCTCTCCACCACCGCCCGCTGCGACGGATGCAGAAAGACTGACCAGGCGTCCCATGGCGCATCGAGGGCCGCTTGGAGCTCGTCCGAAGTGGCGATGACGCGGAAACGACGCTGGGCGTCCGGATGGTCGAACGCATCGCTGGCTTGGGCGAAGGCCACCACCTCAGCAGGCCGCAGGATGCCGGTGGTCGCGTATTCCAGCAGCCCCTCCCCGGCTTCAGCCGGAAGGTGCGTGGCCATGTCGAAGAAGTCATCCTCGTTGGCGGCGAGGACGGCTTCGAGCCAGTCCTCGGGCACGCCGACAGACAACAGGTCGTCGGGCGTCAGTCGTTCGAAGATCCTGCGAGCAGAGGCCGGCTCCGATCCAGCGGCAAGCGGTTCATGCCTATGGGTGAGCTCGGCCTCGACCATCTCCTGGACTTCGACGATCTGGACGGCGCCTGTCCTCGGATGGACGTCGATGCGGCGCCGTTCAGCCCAGGCATAGGCACGGTCGTGATGATCGACGTAGGCGACGAGTGTGCTGCCGCCACTCTTGTGAAGGATCAGGCGGATGTCGCGGTTGACCCGGGCCGACCAGAAGTTCGCATCCTTGGATTTGTCGATCCGATGCATCTGCAGCCCGCCCCCCGTGGGGTCGAGTTGCAGATCCATGGTGCTGATCTTCACAGCCTTCTGATCCTGAGCCGGAAGGCGTGCCAGGGCGGCTGTGAAGGTGTCGGCGATGATGATGTTCATGATGTCATCGCGTTTGTAAAAACAGTCGGAAATCCGACGCTATCCCACTCGTCGAACACCTCAGTGCATGGCACGCGACTGATCTCATCGAGGTATGAAATCACTCCGTCCGCAAGGGCGACGATCTGGTCGACAACGAATGATGCGGGTCCTGACACCGTAAGGCGGACCGGAGCGAATTGCTTCACATGCAGCGAGCATAGTTGAAGGTGCATTGAGGCTATCGGCGACCGCCCGACTTCCGAGACCCTGAACAGCTCCCATGGGTTGGACCCGTAGCGCTCGATGAACTCTCGACCCACCGATTGTCTAAGTTGACCCTGCGCCCAACTGATCTCTTTTACGGTGCCGAGCGTTCTTGCTGAGGGTTGAGTAACTGCCGGCACTCTCCACCAAGACTTCCGGGGACGGTCTGTGCAGGGGTGCTTAGGCCAAGGCGGCCCCAGCTCGTCGAAATATACACGGCTGCCAAAGGCGTTTTCGAAGTAGAAAACAGGTTCGAAACATTCTGGGCATTTCGCGTTGGGATTTACAAACGTGGATGTCCAACGATCAGCCTTCGCCTCGGCTAGGCGAGCCTTCGCGTTGCGTTCCTCAAAATACTCTCGTGGAAGCCTACCGCTGCCCCCGCCCCAGCCGCCCCCGCCTGCGCACCAGCCGCATGGACAATCGGGGAAGTGATTGTAGCCCGGCACCTACTTAGACCCCAAACACCTTCATCACCTCATCGCCGAAGTGGTTGATGACCTTCACCGCGATCCGGCCGGTGGTGGGGCGGTCGAAGGGGCGGCTCACGTCGCGGTAAAGGGTGGACCAGGCCAGTTCGTCGATCTCGGCGCGCAGGGCGGTCTTCAACGACTTGTAGGGGTCGTTGGCACCGAGGAAGTAGGCGTGGCGGACGAAGAAGCTTTCCTCGTTGTAGTCGGTGTCGATGAACCAGGCGGCGATGCCCTTGGTGTCAGCCGAGCGCACGTCGCCGGTGTTCGGATCGAAGACGTCCACGCCCTTCACCCGCACTTGGATCTGGCCGTCGGCCAGGTGCTCGATGTCGATGTCGGGCTCGCCGAAGACGATGAATAGGTTGCCCTTGCCGGTGTTCTTCAGCTCACCGGCCATGTGCAAGTCCGGGTTCATCTTGGCCTTCAGGATCGGCAGTGGGCCCAAGCTGGTGATGTCCGAGGTATGGGCGTCGAAGTTAAAGGCGGTGCAGATCAGGATGTCGAAGCGAGCGTCCGTTGCCTCGCGCGCGGCGGCGGTGATGTCGGCGCGCTGTACCGTGCCGAACTCGGGCCCAATAAAGATGGCGGCGCGTCGTTCACGGTCGCCCTCCATGAACCGTCCGGCGGCGCCGATCCAACGGCCTGGCCAAGGTTCCAGAGCGGTGAACTCAATCCGCTCGCCGCGCGTGGCCTGCTGAACACCCGAGGTGCTTAGGTTTTCGAGCACCATCGCTGAAAAGTCTGTCGGCTCGCTGGCGAGATGCCTCTTCCGCTTGCTGGCGTCCTCGCCGATCGTATCCCAAAGCTCATCGGCGTCGCTGGGCACGACCCGGTGCGGCGATAGACTTTCTACGGTAAAGGGCCCGGCGACCCGCACCTTGGTCTTGTCCTCATGGGGCCGGTCATAAAGAAGCTCGACGTCGGCGCGGCGGGCGATGGAGGCGTCGATCTCCTTCTGGCGGGCGATGCGCGCGTCCCACCAGCGGCGGTGCAGGTCAATGGTCTCGTCGTCCCAGCCGGTCTGGACCTCGCGCGGGATCTCCCACTCTTCGCAGGGGCGGCCGCTGCGCGCATTCAGCGCTTCGCGTAACGGTTCCAACTTCGCCTGCCACTCCTCCCATATAACGTCGACCTCGGCGTTATTGGCGATGGACTTCAGGGTCACGTGGGGCGCGCGCTCATAGACGAAGCCCTGGCGGATGTCGCCGTGGGTGTTCGACATGGCTTGCGCGGTCCCCGAGACTTCCTGTTCTTTTTTCCGCCCCTCGGGGCTGTCAGCCAAGAGATAAAAGGGATATCGCGCGCTCATCAGCCGAGTTCGCGCCAGAGCGAGGGCTACGCGACTGGTGTCAATGGTGACCCAGCGGCGACCCCACTGCTCCGCCACATAGGCTGTGGTTCCTGACCCGCACGTGGGATCGAGCACGAGGTCGCCGGGGTCCGTGGCCATCAGAATGCAGCGCTCAACAACCTTAGGAGAAGTCTGCACCACGTAGAGCTTGGGGTCGGCAAACCCGCTAACGCCGACATCTTCCCATAGCGCATTGTATTCGTAGATGGGAAAGTCTGCGAGCTTGCGGACGTAGCGCAAGGTGTTACCCATCACGAGGACGCGCCCCGCCAGGCTCAGGCGCCTAAGGTTTCGCTCCGGAGGCTTGAAACCACCACGAAACACCCGGCCCTGGTAAGAAAAATCGTAGACTGCGTTCCCTTGTGAGGTCAGGTCTGCGTGTGCCGCAAGGGAAGTCGGTTCGACTTTACTTAATTCTTCCTCATTCACGGCATTGAAGGTGCCATCGGGCTGGATCTGGAAACGATACTGAGTCGCCCCTGCGGCCCCTGGGGACTTAATGCCATACAGGCGCCGATACTTGGCCGCTCCCTCCTTCTTGGCGTACCAGAGGATGTAATCGCCAATCGTAGGAAGGTAGTTTCCGGTGAGCCCTCCTGTCTTTCGAAAGAGAATTTGAACGACAAACGCACTCTCGCCAAATACCTCATCCATCAGTGAGCGGATCACGTGAACGTTCTCGTCGCCGATCTGCACAAAGATCGAACCTGAATCCGTCAATAGCTCCCGCATCACCGTCAGCCGGTCGCGCAGATAGGTTAGGTAGGAATGGATGCCGTCCTTCCAGGTGTCGCGGAAGGCCTTCACCTGTTCAGGCTCGCGGCTTATGTCGGTCTGCTTGCCGTCCTTGACGTCGCGGCTCTGGGTCGAGACCTGCCAGTTCGAGTTGAACTTGATGCCGTAGGGCGGGTCGAAATAGATGCACTGCACCTTGCCGGCCAGCCGCTCGCGTTCGGCCAGGGACGCCATGACCTGCAGGCTGTCGCCCAGGATCATGCGGTTCGACCAGTGCTGGTCATGCTGGTAGAACTCGGTGCGGGCTTCCGGATCGACACCGTTGAAGTCGGCGAACAGATCAATCGTCTCTGACTGTCCCTTGTCGCCGCGATCCTGCTCGGTCCGGCGCTTCAGATCGTCGATGATGACCTTGGGGTGAATCTTCTCCTGGATGTAGAGCGGCGGCGCCTGGACGATCAGGTCGGACCAGTCCTGCGTATCCTTCCCGCGCCACACCAGTTGCGCGTCGCCGATCTCCACTGAACCCGTGGCAGCAAGCTGCTCGATCTGCGCCGGCGTCAAACGGATGCGCGCGCCGTTCCAGATAATCTGGGGATCCAGATCCTCATCCCGGTCACGGGTCTCACCCTCGGCCAGAGGCCGCGCGCGCGGATAGTGCACCGGTGGCTGGGGCTGGCGCTCTTCCAGATACTCGGCTGTGGACTGCAACTCCGCCGTCGGAATGTTCTTCCGCGTCGCATCCTCGTGAACGAGCGTCGAAACCTGTTTGGGGCGCGGGGGGGACTTAGCCATGGAGTTCAGCCTCAAACACCTGCCTCACGGCGGCGACGTAGTGAGCAATGGAGCGGGCCAGCCAGTCGGCGGCCTGATCCCATGTGGCGGGATCGCCCGTGTCGATCTCGACCCGGGACGTGAAAGGGTAGGCGGGATCACCGAGGTCCACGCCGAGGGCCCGGGACAGCGCGTCCGCTTGGGGCAGCAAGACGCTGGCGAGCACGGTGTCTGCCTGGCCTCGACCTCCGCGCAGGAACACGCCGATCCGACCGACACCCACATAAGCAGAGACCACCACACCGTTCACGCCCGTGGGCACCCATCGGGCGGACGAGGCGCCGGGTGTCACGCCGGAGGCCGGGTGGCGGCTGACCACGTGCGCCCAGAAGGCCTCGCGGTGCTGGCCGACCACCGAGGGATCGGTCGCCTCTCGCGCTGCGTCTTGCAGACGTCGGTCCCAGTTGTTGGGGCGCTCCAAGACGTCGAACAGCGGCGCATACGGCGACGATCCGATGCGGACCACACGGAGCTTAACCGCAAAGAAGCTTGCCCCGCCGGAAGCGTGCTCGTTTAGCCAACGGACGGCGGACAGGTGTTCATCCCGGAACCGGGTGGCCACCCACACCACCGTCCGCGCATCGAGGCCCGTCAGGTAGGTCAGGATCTGCCCCAGATGGCGGTGGTCGCCTTCTTCGAGCTGGTTCTCGATGAGGACGCGCGATCCATCCCGCACGTCCGTTGCCAGGATGTCAGCGGCGAAGGGACCGACGCGAACCTCCTGCCCCTCCAACTGCAGTTCGAGTCCGATCTCGCGACCTAGCCGGTCGAGGTTCTCAGCCAGCCAGGGCGTGAAGACGTGCGCTTCGTGGTTCCAGGCCTCGCGAGGAGCCACGTCCTCCAAGGTGCCGAATACGACGCCGGTCATCAGACGAGCGCCCCGGCTTTAGCCCGGTCCACGCCGGCCACCACGTCCTCGATCAGTCGATCAAGGGCTTCCTGGATGGCGTAGACGTCGCGGAACTCCTCAAAACGCCACCGGCCGTAGCCACCGAGGTTGTTCACGCCCTCGACCCACATCGTGCGCATCGTCTCGGCCTTCAGTTGGGCGTCCCCGCCCTTGAAGCCCTTGGTCTCGATGATGAGGTTCAGCGGATCCTCGCGCCCATCGTCCACCTGGATGATGAAGTCCGGGATGTAGCGACGAGGGACCGCCCCATCGCGATACGGCACCTCGAACTGCATGCCCTGGTTCTTCACATAGGACAGCACCCGAGCATTGCGTTCCAGCACCCGCGCGAGCTCTCCTTCCCAGTCGCTGTCGCAGACCACGTGACTGACATGGCTCTTCGCAGGGTCGGTGACGTAAACGTCCTTGGTCGTGTTGAAGGCGACGAAGCGGGTGGTGCCGATGGGGTTATAGGCATCGAGGATCGCCTTGACCTTGTGCTCGCCCTGAACGCCGCGCTGGCAGGCCAGATAGATGCGCTCGGCCGCCTTCTCTGCGAGCTCGGCGTACATGACGGCCTGTTTGGGCACGCCCTTCGCTACGAGGAAGCCCTCGTCCAGCCAACGCTTGGCGGCGCGCTTGATGTCGCCGAACAGATGCATTGGCGGGTCTTCGCCCGGATCGCGGAAGCGAGTGAACAGCAGCCTGCGGGCGAGGTGGTAGCTCATCTCACTCTCGCGTAGGGCTTCCAGAACCTCGGCGTTCAGTTCGACACCTTCCCCAACAATGCCCTCCATTAGGACGGTGCAGGGCCCCACGTTTTCCGGGGTCAGTTCAAGTCGGCTGTCGTCGTTGAAGACGGCCGTGATCCGTTCATTCGGCAGATCGACGCGGTAGCCTTCGACGCGTGGGAAGCGAATCTCCAAGACGGACCGCTCGCGCACCGCATGGACACGGGTGGACTTGCGCGGCGGCTTGACCGGGGCGACCACCGGCTCGGCGGTGAAGTTGAAGGGAATGCCGAGGATGTCGGCGTACTCGACATTGAACAACCCCTCGGCATTCAGGTCGTAGGACTGTCGGCGCAGCCCGCGCCCGACCACCTGCTCGCACAGCAACTGGGTCCCGAACGCGCGCACGCCCATGATATGGGTGACGGTGTTCGCGTCCCACCCTTCCGTAAGCATGGAGACGGAGACAACGCAGCGGACCTGCTCGCCCAGGCGACCCTTGCGGCCCACCGTATTCATGACTTCCCGCAACAGGTCGCTGTCGGTGATGGCGTCGGCTGCATGAAGGTCGCCTGTCCGTTCGATCAGCTCGCGCTTGAACTGCTCGATCTCGTCGCCCATCAGCTCGCGATAGCTGGCGTCCAGCGCCTCGCCGGATTCCAGGGCCTCAGAGTCCACGAGCAGCGTGTTGAAGCGCGAAAGGCGGTTGCCGTTCTCATCGTAGTTTTGGAACAGCGGGAGGTGGCCAATGTGTTTGGTGACCTTATCGCCGTCCTCATCTTCGCGCTCGAACCCCGAGATCCACTCGTAGACCAGCTTCGACGTCGCCGTGTTGTTGCACACCACGATGAAGACCGGGGGGGTCTCGGTCCCCGCCTGTTTCCAGGCCTCGAACGTCTTCTTGTAATGGCCGTAGAGCGAGAAGAGGGCGGTCTGAAGCTCGGACGGGAAGGTGGCAGCCAGAGGGTCGAGCTGACCGCTTTTGCCCGCGCCCTTCTTGGGCATGCGCTTGCCGATATGCTCCCAGAGCTCCCGATAAACGGGGGTGTCGCTGTGGACGCTGTTATCCGCCACCGGAATGCGCGGCAGCTTGACGATGCCACACTCGATCGCGTCCATCAGCGAGAAGTCTGAGACGGTCCAGGGGAAGAGCGTGCCTTCCTGGTAGCCCGAGCCGCGCAGGAAGAACGGCGTGGCGGACAGATCGAACACGGTCCGAACGCCGACCTTGCGTTTCAGCGCCTCGATCCCGGAGATCCAGAGGCGAGCCGCCTCAGCGTTGCGTTTCACTTCCTCGCGCTCATCGGCCGAAACCGGGGCCTCGTCGTCGCCAGGCCGTTCACGGTAGCAGTGGTGGGCCTCATCGTTGATCACCACGACGTTCTTGAAGGCCAGCAACTCGCCGCAGGCCCGCTTCAACATCGCGCCCTCGGTCTCCGTGGTCTGCAGTTCCTCGTCTCGACCCTGCAGCAGCGCCTTGCCGACCCGGCTGATCTCCATCACCTCGCGACGCTTGAAGGCGTGGTAGTTGGTCAGAACGATCTTGGCCTTGCCCATGTCGGTGAGCAGGTCGGCCGGTACGAGCTCACGCCGCGCGTAGTAGTTCTCGGGGTGCGACGGCATCAGGATCTGAAGCCGGTCCCGGATGGTGATGCCAGGGGCCACGATCAGGAACGCCCGGCTGAACATCGGACTGCTCGTTCGCACCGCGTTCAGCGTCTGCCATGCCATCAGCATGGCCATGACGGTGGTCTTCCCCGCGCCGGTCGCCAGCTTCAGGGCAAGGCGCAGCAGTTCCGGATTGGCCTGTGCATTGGCACCCTCGATGTGGCGCCAGATGTGGGCGAACTGCTTGTTCTTCGACGCGACCTCGGTAAGCCAGATCGCCGTCTCGACTGCCTCGACCTGACAAAAAAACGGGCGAACGCTCTCGAACTCATGGGAACGCCAGTGCTGAAGGAGCCGGGCGGTGGTCGGCGTCACTCCCCAGTCGATTGGGTTCTTCAGCGCTCGCCAGGCTTCCACCCGCGACCGGATCTCGTTGATGATCGGCGTGGGATTGTAGGTCTGGTCTTCGGCGGCACCACCAAGCGCGTCGTCCAGATCGAGCGACGCTTGGCTTCGAGCAGAGCGTTGTCGCCGGGGCTTGGGCACCGGGCTGATGAGCTCAGATCGCCGACGCCCCTCGACCGGAGGCAGGTTCAGCGGCTGCCCATCCGGATCGAGCGCATGGTGGCGCGTCGGCGGCAGGTACGGCGAGTTCAGGATCGGTTGTTCGAAGAACGCCTTACTCACGGTACCCCCAGTGCTTCCGACGCCACGTTAGCGGGAAGTCCCCGACTTAACCAAGGTCGAGCTGTAGGGATTTGCGAAATACGGATGCGTCAGAATCGGACGCATGGCCGCTGGACGAGCCTGATTTGCGAATGGGCGCGACTTCTAGGGACAGAGCACGACACGAAGCGACATGGGCTCGTGGTTGGCCTTTGGCGCTACCCCGGTCGTTACCCGAGAGGGACAGCCATCTCAGGCGCAGCGCTCTAAGTCATTGAAAAGAATGGCGCACCCGAAGAGATTCGAACTCCTGACCCTCAGATTCGTAGTCTGATGCTCTATCCAGCTGAGCTACGGGTGCGGCTGCCTTGCGGCGAGGGCGGGTCTTTAGCCGGTGGATCGGGCGGACGCAAGCGGGGAATGCAGTTTCTGCGTCTGAAGCGGTTGGCGTGGCGGCTGCGACGGCTTAGGCCTGTCTGACGCTCCCCTGCTTTCGGATCTTTCATGCGCTCTTTCCGTCGCCAGATCGCCGCTGTGCTGGTTCCCGTCCTGATGGCGGGATGCCAGACCGCGACAGCCAGCCAAGGCGCGCCCTCGCCGACGACAGCATCGCCGCCGGCCGTGTCGGCCCCGTCGTCGGCCGCATCGCCCGCTCGGGGCCCATTCGTGGCGGCGGCGAATCCGCTGGCGGTCGAGGCGGGGATGACCGTGTTGCGGCGCGGCGGATCGGCCGTGGATGCGGCGGTGGCGATCCAGGCGGTGCTGGGCCTGGTGGAGCCGCAGTCTTCGGGCCTGGGGGGCGGGGCCTTTTTGATGAGCTATGACGCCGAGACCGGGACCGTCACGGCCTATGACGGGCGCGAGACGGCGCCGGCGTCGGCGACGCCCGAACTGTTTTATGAGGACGGCAAGCCCCTGCCCTTCATCGACGCGG
This sequence comes from Brevundimonas sp. UBA7838, assembly GCF_002500885.1. NCBI lineage: Bacteria > Pseudomonadati > Pseudomonadota > Alphaproteobacteria > Caulobacterales > Caulobacteraceae > Brevundimonas > Brevundimonas sp. UBA7838. The sequence goes on along the minus strand of NZ_DLTK01000055.1, from coordinate 9,542 downwards.
TGTTGTCGGGCCGCTCGACCGGGGCGCCGGGGGCGGTGGCCATGCTGGCCATGGCGCAGAAGGATCACGGCAAGCTGGCCTGGCGCGACCTGTTCGGGGACGCCGAGCGGCTGGCGCGCGATGGGTTCACGGTCAGCCCGCGTCTGGCCGGCATGATCAATGGGCGCAGTCCGCAGGCGCGGACCCGCTGGGCAAGCGCCTATTTCACCAAGCCGGACGACACGCGGTATCAGGCAGGCGATACGTTGAAGAACCCCGCCTATGCCGACACGGTCGCGAGACTGGCGCAGCAGGGGCCGGGCGTCATCTATGGCGGGCCGATCGGGCGCGACATCGCGGCGGCGGTTCGCGAAGGACCGCGTCCCGGCGGTCTGACCGAGGCGGACATCGCCGGCTATCGGCCCTTGCGCCGCGACGCCCTTTGCCGGCCGTATCAGGCCTATGTGGTCTGCGTGCCGCCGCCGCCGTCCAGCGGGGTGGCGTTGCTGCAGTTCCTAGCCATGGCCGAGGCGACGCCCGATCTGGACAAGGGGGCCAAGAGCCCTGAAGCCTGGGTCGCGTTCGGGCGGTTGCAGCGGCTGATGTATGCCGATCGGGACCGCTATATCGGCGACAACGACTTCGTCGGGGTGCCGATCGCCGGTCTGCTGGATCCCGATTATGTCGCGTCGCGCGCGGCCCTGGCCCCGCAGGTGAACGGGCCGGTCGAGGCCGGCGCCCCGACAGGATCGCCGCCGCGCGCGGTCGATCAGACGGCCGAGCCGGGCGGCACCTCGCACATGGTCGTGGTGGACGCCTGGGGCAATGCGGTCAGCATGACCACGACGGTCGAGAGCATCTTCGGCAATGGCCGGATGGTCGACGGCTTCTTCCTGAACAACCAACTGACGGATTTCTCCTTCACGCCGCAGGAGGACGGACATCCGGCCGCCAATGCCGTGGCGGCGGGCAAGCGGCCGCGCTCGTCGATGACGCCGGTGCTGATCCTGGACCGTCAGGGGAGGCTGGTCGGCGCCATCGGCTCGCCGGGCGGGTCCAGCATCCTGGCCTATGTCGCCAAGGCCCTGGTCGGGACGATGGACTGGGGCCTGTCGATGCAGGAGGCGATCGCCTTGCCCAATCTGGTGGTGCGGGGCGAGTTGGTCGGGGCCGACACCGACCTGATCGCGCCCGATATCCGCGACGCCTTGGCGGCGGCGGGCATGGCCCTGAAGCCCAACGCCACCGAGACCTCAGGCCTGCATGGCGCGATCTGGCGCGACGGTCGCTGGGACGGCGGGGCCGATCCGCGTCGCGAGGGCGTGGCGCTCTCGGAGGTTCGCTGAAGGCTCAGCGGCCTGGACGGATCGACAGCTGGAAGGCCAGCAGGCCTTCGCTGACGTCGGTGTCCAGGCCGTTCATGCCGCGCAGACCCTTGCCGGCGTCGATCTCGCGATAGACGACGCCGAACGACGTCTGCATGTCGCCCTTGCGATAGGCCACCCCAATCGAGGCGTCGCCCAGGAAGCTGCCCTTGTCCTGGGTGTAGCCGGAGCGCGCGTAGTCGCCGTCGCGTGTGCGGGCGAAGTTGTAGCCGACGGCTCGGCCGGATCCGGCGGCATACAGGTACCATCGCGGCCGCTCGCCGAACCGCTCGCGGCCGTTGGGGGCCAGACGATCCAGACCCTCGCCGATCTTGAGCGTGACGCCGGCTTCGGCCGAACGGCCTTCGCTGCCGACGCCCAGGCCCGCGTGGGGCGTCAGGCTGACTTCCAGGCCCGAGGCGGTGTGGCCGCGCGCGCCGCGGAAACCGCGCACATAGCGCAGATCATAGGCGTCGGGGTCCAGTTCGGCCCGATCGACGGGCGTGACCGGCAAGGGAGAGCCGTCGGCGCGGCGCAGACGGCCGGCCGTCTCCAGCGTCACCCGGTCGGTGAAGTCGGTGCGATCGATCCAGACGTCGTTGCGCGTGCTGGCGGACAGGCCGGATCGGTCATCGGGACGGAAGGCGGTCGGGATTTCGATCTGGGCGCCGAACCGGGCGTCAGGTGCTACGCGGAAACTTGTCTGTTCAGTCAGGCGCGCCTCGACATCGGGCGAGGCGTCGAAGGCGTTGGGGGCCCAGGTCTGTGCGCAGGCGGCGCTCGCGCCGGCCATCGCCAACACGCCCCCAAAGCCGACAATACAGGCCTTTAATCGCATCCGGTCTCCCCACCGATCCGCTGGACACACACTGCAACCCTCAGGCGCAAGAGTCCAACGGCTTTTGGTCATGGTTTCGTCGCTTTTGAACGAGGACGACCAGCAGCGGTTCCCAAACGAAAAAGGGCCCCGCTGTCGCGGAGCCCTTCGGGTCAATTGGTGCAGATGGCCTTATTGGCAGGCCAGGCACTCGTCGTAGTCGGTCTTGGGCAGGGAGAAGAGATCCGGCTGATTGGGATCGATCACCTCTTCGGCCTTGTCCTCCGCGCCTGCGAAGGCGGCGCGCTGCACCGACTTAGAGCGTAGATAGTACAGCGACTTCACGCCGCGCTCCCAGGCGGACCAGTGCAGCATGTGCAGGTCCCATTTGTTCACGTCGCCGGGGATGAACAGGTTCAGCGACTGGGCCTGGCAGATTTCCGGCGCGCGGTCGGCGGCCAGTTCGATCACCCAGCGCTGGTCCAGTTCGAAGGCGGTCTTGAACACGCCCTTCTCATCCTCGTTCAGGGCGTCGAGGTGCTGGACCGAACCTTCGTTCTCCAGGATGGAGCTCCACACCGCCTCGGTGTTGATGCCTTTTTCGTCGAGCAGGCGCTCCAGATAAGGATTCTTGACCGCGAACGAGCCCGACAGGGTCTTGTGGGTGTAGATGTTGGCCGGGATCGGCTCAATTCCGGCGGAGGTGCCGCCGCAGATGATCGAGATCGAGGCGGTCGGGGCGATGGCCAGCTTGTGGCTGAACCGCTCCATCACGCCGCGCTCCTCGGCGTCCAGGCACGGGCCCTTCTCTTCAGCCAGCAGGCGGCTGGCCTTGTCGGCCTCGCGGCGCAGATGCTTGAACAGGCGCATGTTCCACGACTTGGCCATGGCGCTTTCGAAGGCCACGCCCTGCCCCTGCAGGAAGGAGTGGAAGCCCATCAGGCCCAGCCCCACCGAACGCTCGCGCTTGGCCGAATAGACGGCGGCGGCCATGGCGGGCGGGGCGCGGCGGATGAAGTCCTCCAGCACATTGTCCAGGAACCGCATCAGATCCTCGACGAAGCGCGGCTCCTCGCGCCATTCCAGGAAGGTCTCGGCGTTCACCGACGACAGGCAGCAGACGGCGGTCCGGTCCACGCCCAGATGGTCGCGGCCGGTGTGCAGCATGATCTCGGCGCACAGGTTCGACTGCTTGACCTTCAGGCCCAGGTCACGCTGGTGCGGCGCCATCTGGCGGTTCACCGTGTCCGAAAAGATCAGATAGGGCTCGCCGGTCTGCATGCGGATATCGAGCAGCTTGGTCCACAGCGAACGGGCGTCGACGGTCTTCATGACCGCGCCGTCCTTGGGCGATTTCAGATCGAAGGTTCCGCCGACCTTGACCGCCTCCATGAACTCATCGGTGACGTTGATGCCGTGGTGCAGGTTCAGGGACTTGCGATTGAAGTCGCCCGATGGTTTGCGGATCTCCAGGAACTCTTCAATTTCCGGATGGTGGATGTCCAGATAGACAGCGGCCGAACCGCGGCGCAGCGAACCCTGGCTGATCGCCAGCGTCAGGCTGTCCATCACGCGGATGAAGGGGATGATGCCCGAGGTCTTGCCCGCGCCCTTCACCTTTTCGCCGATAGAGCGGACGCCGCCCCAATAGGTGCCGATGCCGCCGCCGTTGGAGGCCAGGGCCACGTTCTCGTTCCAAACGTTCTGGATGCCGTCCAGGCTGTCGCCCACCGCGTTCAGGAAGCAGGAGATGGGCAGGCCGCGATCCGCGCCGCCATTCGACAGGACCGGGGTCGCCGGCATGAACCACAGGCGGCTCATATAGTCATACAGGCGCTGGGCGTGTTCGGCGTCGTCCGAGAAGGCGGTCGAGACCCGCGCGAACATGTCCTGATAGCTTTCGCCCGGCAGCAGATAGCGATCTTCCAGCGTCTTCTTGCCGAAGTCGGTCAGCAGATCGTCGCGCGAGCGGTCAACCTGGACCGATTTGACCACGGTCAGGTGGGGGCGTTCCGGCGTCGGCGTCGCCGCAACGCCTTGGAATTCCGTCGTCTTCAATGCCTCGCCGCCAGCCATGGTCATCTGCGTCCTGAACAAAAAATCGTTTGAGCCGCCCGCGCCGCGACCACATCATCTTGTGGCCTCTGCGCTCCCCGAGCCCACATATAGGGCGCATATGCCTAATGACCCGTCAACGGGTTGACGCCGACCATTGTGGGCGAATCGGTCGGACAAGTCCCAGCCGTCTGGGGAAAAGCCCGCGTGCAAGCCAGCACGTCCGTTTTACGAGCCCGCGACGGCATGATCACGAACGCGTGATCGGAACGACTGCTCAGCTTGGCCGTTGGCTCGCGCATGACGCTTTCTGACTTACGCGCCTTTTTGATACGCGCCCTGGCGGTCGCCCGCACGGAAATCGCCGCGCTTCTGGCCCTGCTGGTCGTCGCCGGCGGCGTTCTGACCTTCGCCGGCCTCGCCGATGAGATGACTGAGGGCGAGGGCCAAGCCTTCGATCTTCATGTCCTGGCGCTGATGCGGCCCTATGCCGACGATCCCGGCCGGCCGTGGGGGCCGTGGTGGCTGAAGGAGGCGGCGGCGGACATCACCTCGCTGGGCGGCATCTCGGTGCTGGGTCTGTTCGCCCTGATCGTGATCGTCTTCCTGCTGAGCCAGCGGAAATGGCTGTCGTCCCTGCTGCTGGTCATTGGCCTAGCCGGCGGCGTCATACTTTCGGAGGGCCTGAAGGCGGTGTTCGAGCGCGCCCGGCCCCCTGCCGCCGCTCAGGCGGTGGAAACGATCAACGCCAGCTTCCCCTCCGGCCACGCCCTCTTGTCCACCGTCTTCTATCTCAGCGTCGCTGTCATGCTGACCCGCGCCTTCCCGCGCGAGCGGTTCAAGGTCTTCGTGCTGGGCGTCGGCATTCTGCTGGCCCTGCTGGTCGGGCTGACGCGCATCTATCTGGGCGCGCACTGGGCCACCGACGTCTTCGCCGGCTGGGCGGTCGGCGCGGCCTGGGCCATGGCCCTGTGGCTGGTCGCCTATGGGGTGGCGCGCTGGCAGAAGCGTCACCGCGCGGCGCTGCAGGACGAAGCCTCCCCGATCGAAGCCGCCCCCGACCCGACCAAAGTCTAGGCCCGTGCTCCGCCTCGCGGCAGGCTAGTCTGGCGACATGTCGGAGACGCACGCCATGCACCATGCCGCCCTCTACGCCGAACGCCTGAAGACCCCCGACCAGGCCGCCGCCCTGATCGTGCCGGGCGCCAAGGTCGCCATGGGCCTTGGCGTGTCCCAGCCGCCCGCCCTGCTCAAAGCCTTGGCAGGCCGGGCCGCGCGCGGCGAGGTCGAGGACGTGAACCTCTACTATCTGCTCTCGACCGCCATCGCCGGGGACACGGTGCTGCGCTATGAGCTGATGGACCGGATCCGCCCCTGGAGCCTGTTCCACAGCGCCATCGAACGCCGGCTGGAACAGCGCGCGCACGAGGAGGGTCGCCCCAACCCCGTGCAGTTCATTCCCACGGGCTTTCAGCAGTCGCCCCGCCTTCTGTGCGACGAGGTCAAGGTGGACACCCTTATTTGCACCGTCTCGCCCATGGATGCGGACGGCTTCTTCTCGTTCGGCACCAACACCGACTACGCCAAGCCGGTGTCGCAGACGGCGAAGACTGTGATCGTCGAGGTGAATCCGCATATGCCGCGCGTGTTCGGCGACTGCACCGTCCATGTGTCCCAGGTCGCCGGCATCGTCGAACATGCCGCGCCCCTGCTGGTCGTGCCGCGCGCCGAGCCTCAGCCGGCGGACCTGGCCATCGGCCGCATCATCGCCGGCCTGGTCGAGGACGGGGCGACGCTTCAGATGGGGATCGGCGCCCTGCCCAACGCCGTCTGCGACGCCCTGATGGACCACCGCGATCTGGGCGTTCACACCGAGATGCTGACGCCCGGCCTGGTCGAGCTGATGCAGGCCGGCGTGGCCAACCATGCCCGCAAGACCCTGCATCCGGGCGTGGGCGTCTTCGCCTTCTCGATGGGCGACCTCAACACCTATGAATTCCTGGACGGCAATCGCGGCATGGAGGCCCATCCAGTCTCGTATGTGAACGACCCGGCCGTGATCGCGCGCAATGCGAAGATGATCTCGGTCAACGCCACGCTTCAGGTCGACCTGACCGGCGCCTGCTGCTCGGAGTTCCTGAACGGGCGCCAGTTCACGGCCGCCGGGGGCCAGCTAGACTTCGTGCGCGGCGCCTATGGATCGGAGGGCGGCAAGTCGATCATCGCCTGTCATTCCACGGCGGCCAAGGGCACGGCCTCTCGCATCGTCGCGCGTCTGGACGGCCCGGTCACCACGCCGCGCAACGACACCCACATCGTCGCCACCGAACACGGTTGGACCAATTTGAAGGGCAAGTCGTCCAGCGAACGCGCCCGCGCCCTGATCGCCTTGGCCGCGCCCGCGTTTCGCGACGGCCTGACAACAGCGGCGCGCGAGCAGGGCCTGATCTGACGCCGCACTTGATCTCGGGCCTTCCGTCGGGACTTTTGGCGTCATGAAGACCGTCCGCCTTCTGGCCCTGCTGTCCCTGTTCGTCACCGCGCCTGTTAGCGCCAGGGCGGCGCAAGGCGCCTATGCCACCGATGGCGACTGTGACGGCCGTCCTATGACCACCGTGCGCATGGCGCCCGGCTATTGCCTGGGACTGGTCTGGCAGGGCGCGGGGGCCGAGGGACCGCGAATGCCGCGCGGCCTGCTGGCGCTACCCAACGGCGACTGGTTGGTGACGGATCTCGGCAACTGGTATCCGGGCAATGGTGCCATCTGGCGGCTGTCGTTCGGCGCCGACGGTGCGCCGCGCTGGAGACGACTGGCCCAAGGGCTGAACATGCCGCACACGGCGGCGCGCGGGCCGGACGGGCGCATCTATGTGTCCGAGATGAACCGCATCCTGACGCTGGACCCCGACGCGGCCGATCCGGCGGCGACGGTGCGCACCGTGATCGGCGACTTGCCCGACAACCGACTGCACGCGAACCGTCACCCGCTGTCCAGCTTCGTCTTCGACGCCAACGGCGACCTGCTGGTCAATGTCGGCGCGCCCAGCGACCGCTGCGTGGATGCGCGGGGCCGAGCGCGCGCCAATGCGGCGGGGGCCTGCATCGACAGCGCGGCGACAGCCCAGGTGCGGCGTCACGCCTATCTGGGAAACGGCCGCTGGGCTGAGGACAGCACCGTCTTCGCCTCGGGCCTGCGCAACTCCATCGCCCTCGTGCGGCACCCGTCGGGCACGATCCTGCAAGGCGAGAACTCGGTCGACCTGACCACGCCCGACCATCCCTATGATGAGATCAATGTCCTGCGTCAGGGCGGCCATTACGGCTGGCCCTATTGCGTCGATCTGGCGACGCCCCTGCCGGGCTGGAGCGCGGCCCAGACGCGATGGGCCAGCGCGACCGCCCGGTCGCCCTGCTGCCGCCCCACGCCGCGCCGCTGCACCTGATCTATTACGACGGGGCGATGTTTCCCGAACTGCGTGGCCGGCTGCTGATGAGCTGGCACGGCTATCGTCGCGCGGGCGGCCGGATCGTGGCGGCCGAGACGGATGGCGAGGGCCGCCCCCTGACCGACATCGGCGGCCGCTACGCCATCTATCCGCGCGGCGCCCTGTCCTATCCCGCCGGCGCGCCCAGCCTGCGCGGCAAGGTTCTGACGCCGGGCTGGGACACGGTCGCAGGCCGTCAGCCGCGCGGCGCGCCGGTCGTGCTGGCCGTCGCCGCCGACGGATCGCTCTGGGTCACGGACGACCGAAACCGGGCGATCTTGAGGATCGCTCGGTCGGATAAGACGCCCTAGCTCTTGCGCGCGTCGCGCTTGGCCAGGACGCGTAGGCGCAGGGCGTTCAGCTTGATGAAGCCGGCCGCGTCCTTGTGGTCATAGGCCTGGACGCCTTCTTCGAACGTCACCAGATCCTGATCGTACAGGCTGTTGGGGCTTTCGCGGCCGATGACCGAGACATTGCCCTTGTACAGCTTGACCTTGACCGTGCCGGAGACGTTTTCCTGGCTCTTGTCGATGGCCGCCTGAAGCATCTCGCGCTCGGGCGAGAACCAGAAGCCGTTGTAGATCAGCTCGGCGTACTTCGGCATCAGCTGATCCTTCAGGTGCATGGAGCCGCCGTCCAGGGTGATGCTTTCGATGCCGCGGTGCGCCACGATCAGGATGGTCCCGCCGGGGGTCTCATAGACGCCGCGCGACTTCATGCCGACGAAACGGTTCTCGACCAAGTCCAGGCGACCGATGCCGTTGTCGTGGCCATACTGGTTCAGGGCGGTCAGGATCGTGGCGGGCGACATGGCCTCGCCGTTGATCGAGACGGCGTCGCCCTTTTCGAAACCGATCTCGATAACGGTCGCCACGTCCGGCGCGTCCTCAGGCGCGATCGTGCGCTGGTGGACGAACTCGGGCGCCTCGGCCGCCGGGTCTTCCAGAACCTTGCCCTCGGACGAGGAGTGCAGAAGGTTGGCGTCGACGCTGAAGGGCGCCTCGCCGCGCTTATCCTTGGCGATCGGGATCTGGTTCTTTTCGGCGAAGTCCAGCAGGGCCTCGCGGCTGCGGAACTCCCACTCGCGCCACGGAGCGATGACGCGGATGTCGGGCTCCAGCGCATAGTAGCCCAGCTCGAACCGGACCTGATCGTTGCCCTTGCCGGTCGCGCCGTGACAGACGGCGTCGGCGCCGACCTGACGCGCGATCTCGATCTGGCGCTTGGAGATCAGGGGGCGGGCGATGGAGGTGCCCAGCAGGTAGTCGCCCTCATATTGGGCGTTGGCGCGGAACATGGGGAAGACGAAGTCGCGCACGAACTCTTCGCGCAGGTCGTCGATGAAGATGTTCTCGGGCTTGATGCCCAGCTTCAGCGCTTTCTCGCGCGCCGGGCCTAACTCTTCGCCCTGCCCCAGGTCGGCGGTGAAGGTCACCACCTCGGCGTTATATTCGGTCTGCAGCCACTTCAGGATGATCGAGGTGTCCAGCCCGCCCGAATAGGCGAGGACGACTTTCTTGACGGGCTTGTCGGCGGGGGCGGACATGGCGGCTCTTTCAGCAAGGGGCGGTCAGTCGGGGAGTTGACGCGCGCATAAGACCGGGGGTCCGGCGATGCAACCTTTTCCGGGTCGCGCGGGGGAGAACATGAACCTTTCGTCATGTTCCATTTGGTCGCGTTGCCAGGCGGCAGACCGGCGTTATGGTCCCCTCCAACTGCAATCCCGAGGATATCGCATGCGCCGCACTGGCTCTCTCGTCGCCGCCGCCGCCCTTCTGGCGGTTTCAACGCCCGTCTGGGCCTCCGTGGCCGCCGCACCCGCCGCCCAGGCCGCCGGTCAGG
>NZ_DLTK01000134.1:48878-49384 GCF_002500885.1 Brevundimonas sp. UBA7838 | reverse complement strand
TGCCGGGGTGCGGCTGAAGGCGGCGTTCGTTCGCGTCGGCGGCGACGTCTATGTGCTGGGGGCCTCCACCGTCGTGCGGCATACGGCGGGCGGATCGACGCCGGCGTCCGATCCGGTCGTCGCGTCGTTCAAACCGTTCGCCGGCGAGCTCAATCTCTTGCGAACGCGGCTGGCGCTGGACCGGATTCACTTCCAGCCCGGCGATGCAGAGCCGCCCAAGGGCATGATCGGCGTCGATGTTCGCGACGTCGGCGGCGCCCTGTTGGGGCGTGTCGTCTGGGCGCCGGAGCAGCCCGGCTATCAGATCCTGACCAAGGCCGGGCCGCTGCTGCTGCTGCTCTTCATCGTGCTGCTGATCGGCACGGGGTCGCTGCTGTGGAACACGACGGCCGACGTGCGGCGCCTCAAAGCCTCGGAGGTCGCCCTGTCGGCGGCGCTGGAGCGGGCCGAGGCGGCGAACCGGGCCAAGACGCGGTTCCTGTCCAACGTCAGTCACGAACTGCGCA
>NZ_DLTK01000134.1:0-48699 GCF_002500885.1 Brevundimonas sp. UBA7838 | reverse complement strand
CGAACTGCGCACGCCCCTGAACGGGGTTCTGGGCATGGCCGAGATCATCGGGGCCGATCTGGTGACGCCGCAGCAGCGCGAGCGACTGGAAATCCTGAAGGCGTCGGGGCGTCAGCAACTGAGGCTGGTCGAGGAGCTGCTAGACGTGGTGCGGCTGCGCGACGGGGCCGTGGCGCTGGAAACCCGACCGTTCCGGCCCGACAACCTGCTGCAGCGGGTCGCCAACGACTTCCGGGGCGCGGCCGAGGCCAAGGGGCTGAAGATTTCGGTCGAGGCGGCCGAAGGCGAGTGGCTGGGCGACCCGGTTCATGTCGAAAAGCTGATGGCGGCGCTGACGGACAATGCGGTGCGGTTCACACGCACCGGCGGCGTGATGCTGCGCGCCGTTGCGGGCGCGGGCCTGGCCTTGGAGGTCGAGGACACCGGGCCGGGCATGGAGCCGGCGGAGGCCGCGCGCCTGTTCGAGGCCTTCACCCAGGGCGATGAAAGCGCGACGCGCACGGCCGAAGGGCTGGGACTGGGATTGACGGCGGCGCACGGTCTGGCGGCCCTGATGGGCGGCAAGATCGAGATCGTCACCGCGCCCGGCGCCGGAAGCACCTTCCGCGTCGTCCTGCCGTTGAAGGCGGTCGCCTAGGCCGTCAGCAGGCGCGGCAGTTTGAAGGTGACCGTTTCGCGCGCGCCGTCGTCTTCGGTCACCGTGGCGTCGAAGCGCGCACGGATGGCGTCGACCAAGGCCTCGATCAACGGTTCGGGCGCGGAGGCGCCGGCGGTGACGCCGACGGTGTTCACGCCGTCGAACCAGGACCAGTCCACCTGGGACGCATCGTCCACCAGATAGGCGGCCGGGGCCCCGGCGTGCATCGCGACCTCGACCAGGCGCACGGAATTGGACGAGTTCTTGGATCCGACGACCAGCACGAGGTCGCAGCCCTCGCCCAACGCCTTGACGGCGTCCTGGCGATTGGTCGTAGCGTAGCAGATGTCTTCCTTGTGCGGATCGGGCAGTTCGGGGAAGCGGCGCTTCAGCACCTTCAGGATGCCCGCCGTGTCGTCTACCGACAGGGTTGTCTGGGTGGCGTAGGCCAGGGGCGCGTCGCCGGGGCGTTCGAACGATTCGGCGTCGGCCTCTGTCTCGACCAGGGTGATGGCGCCGGGCGGCAACTGGCCCAGGGTGCCGACGACCTCGGGGTGGCCTGCGTGGCCGATCAGGATGATGTGGCGGCCGGCCGCATGATGACGCTCGGCCTCGACGTGGACCTTGGACACCAGGGGGCAGGTCGCGTCCAGGAAGACCAGTTCGCGCGCCCGCGCCGTCGCCGGCACGGACTTGGGCACCCCGTGGGCCGAGAAGACAACCGGCCGGTCGTCAGGGCATTCGTCCAGTTCCTTGACGAAGACGGCGCCCATGGCCTTCAGGCGCTCGACCACATGTTTGTTGTGGACGATCTCGTGGCGCACATAGACGGGGGCGCCGAACTTTTCGATCGCGCGCTCGACGATCTGGATCGCGCGATCGACCCCGGCGCAAAAGCCCCGTGGGGTGGCCAACCTCACCGCGATGGGGCGAAGCGGAGCGTTGGGGACAGGAACATGCGCATTCATGGCGGCGAACCTAGTCGTTTGCGGCGCTGACCGCCATCGGAGCCGATGGGCGGATGCGACGGATTCTGTCGGCCGCAGCAGCGGCGCATCGTCACGGCGGGCAGGCGCGAATGGAAAGTCGATATTCTACAATGTCTTAGGCTATGATCACGACGCCTTGACCTGTAGGCCGCTCACGATTAGTTTCCGCGCCGAATTCAGACCCGTCCGGACGCACTGTCTGGACGCCGAACGCACAGGTCCTATCCCCCATGTCGGAATCGCGCGAAGAGGCGATCAAACGCCTCCAAGACAGCGCATCCGCATTGGAGGCGCGGACCACGGCGGAGAAATCCGCCGAATTGACCGGCCATCAGGTGTCGGGTCAGGCCTACAAGATCATCGCCGAGCTTCTCGGCGGCGTCTTCGTGGGACTGGCGTTCGGAGCGATCGCAGACTGGGCCCTCGGGACCCGTCCGTGGGGTTTGATCGGCGGGGTCCTTCTGGGCTTCGCCTTGTCGATTTACATGGCGCGTCGCACAGCCAACCGGCTGATGGCGCAGGCCAAGGCGCAAGGGACGACGGCTCCGGCCGAGCCCTACGTCGAGGCCGACGAAGACGGGGAACGATAGGGCTTCATGGCCGATCCGATTCATCAGTTTGCGATTCAGAAGGTCGTCGACCTTGGCGACGTCACCCTGCCTGTGCTGGGGACGGTCGATCTGGCGATCACCAACTCGCACATCGCCATGACGGTCGCCTTCGTGCTGATCGTCGGCTTCCTGGCCGCCGTAACCGCGAACGCCCAGGTCGTGCCCGGCCGGCTGCAAGCCGCCGGCGAGGGCCTATTCGGCCTGATCGACAATCTGGCCGATTCCATCATCGGTCACGAAGGCCGCAAGTATTTCCCGTTCATCTTCACCCTGTTCATCCTGATCCTGGGCATGAACATTCTGGGTCTGTTCCTGACCTTCACGGCGACCTCGCAGCTGGCCATCACCGCCACCTTCGCCCTGATCACCTTCGGTCTGGTGCTGGTCGTCGGCTTCGCCAAGAACGGTCTGGGCTTCTTCAAGCTGTTCTGGCCGATGGGCGCGCCGCTGGCGCTGCGCCCGGTGGTCGGCCTGATCGAGTTCGTGTCCTTCCTGCTTCGCCCGGTCACCCTGGCGCTGCGTCTGTTCGGCAACATGCTGGGCGGTCACGTCGCGCTGAAGATCTTCGCCGGCTTCGTCGTGTCGCTGGGCCTTCTGGGCCTGGGCGGCGGCATCGGTCTGCTGGCCTTCCCGGTCGCGGCCCTGTCGCTGGGCATGGTCGTCGCCCTGACCGCTCTGGAGTTCCTGGTGGCCTTCCTCCAGGCCTTCGTCTTCGCCGTTCTGGCCTGCATCTATCTGAACGATGTGGTCAACCTGGACCACGCCCACTAACGGGCCGGACCAGTCTCTTCACCCCAACCACCAACGACTTTAATCTAGGAATACAATCATGGACGCTGAAGCCGCGAAGTACATCGGCGCTGGTCTCGCCACCCTGGGCATGATCGGTTCGGCCCTGGGCGTGGGCAACATCTTCGGCAACTTCCTTGCCGGCGCCCTGCGCAACCCGTCGGCCGCCGCCGGCCAAGTCGGCAACCTGTTCGTCGGCGCCGCTCTGGCTGAAGCCCTGGGCATCCTGGCCTTCGTGCTCGGCATCCTGATGATCTTCGGCTGATATCAGTCGATCACGGCGCGCGGGGTTCGCCCGCGCGCCGCTTCATCTGATCCTGCAGTAGACGGTTCATGGCCAGCACCCACACCATCGACGCGGTCCCGCCTTCGGTCGAAGCGGACCTGCACGCCGAGACGGCGACCACCGCCGAGCACGGCTCGGGCGGCCTGCCGCAATTCCAGTTCGAACACTGGGCGGGCCAGATCGGCTATCTGCTGATCCTGTTCGTCATTCTGTATGTTCTGGTTTCCAAGGTCTTCGCCCCACGCCTTCGCAAGGTGATGGACGAACGGGCCGACACCATTTCCACCGCCGTCGCGACCGCGCGCCAGGTTCAGGCCGAAGCCGCCGAACAGGCCGCTCAGGCTCAGGCCGAAGTCGCCAAGGCTCGCGCTGACGCCCGCGCCACGGCCGAGGCCGCCAAGGCCCGCGTGACCGAAGAAGCGAACGCGCGTCAGGCCGCCGAAGAAGCCGTGGTCAACGCCCGCATCGCCGAGGCGGAAGCCTCGATAGGCAAGACGCGCGACGCCGCCATGGCCAATGTCTCCACCATCGCCTCCGACACGACCGCCGCCATGGTCGAACGTCTGACCGGCAAGGCCGCGACCGCCGCCGAGCTGGCCGCCGTCAAGGGAGTCGCCTGATGAACCTGATCTTCGAACACGGCATCTGGAGCTTCGCCAATGCGGAGATCTGGGTCGGCATCGGCCTGATCATCTTCTTCGGCATCCTGGTCGCCGCCGGCGTGCCCAAGATGGCCGGCAAGGCGCTGGACGCCAAGGCCGTCAAGATCCAGGCCGACCTGGACGAGGCCGCGCGCCTGCGCGCCGAGGCCGAAGCCCTGCTGGCCCAGATCCGCAAGGAGAAGGCCGAGGCTGAAGCTCAAGCCGCCGAGATGATGGCTCAGGCCGAGGCCGACGCCCGTCGCCTGGAAGTCGAGACCAAGGCCAAGCTGGAAGAAACCCTGGCCCGTCGTCAGAAGATGGCCGAAACCCGCATCGCCCAAGCCGAAGCCCAGGCCTCGGCCGAGGTGAAGGCCGCCGCCGCCGATCTGGCCGCCAAGTCGGCGGAACAGGTTCTGGCCGCCCGCGTCGCCAGCGGCGCCAAGGATCCGCTGCTCGACAGCGCCATCGCCCAAATCGGCGATCGCCTGAACTGATCAGGGCTGATCCTGAATGAAGCAAGGCCCCCGACGTCGCCGTCGGGGGCCTTTTTTCTTTGGACATCAAGCCGTGATCAGTGGGCGTGGGCGCCGCCGATGATGGTTGCGCCCATTCGCTTGTCGCGCGCCACCAGCCGAGCATAGACGTTGCCCAGCACGATGCCGAAGACCGCGTGGGTGATCAGCAGCCAGGCGAAGGTGCCGAAGCCCGCGCCGGCCGTGAAGGTGCGGTAGTTCCCGAACATCACGATGGCGGCCATCATGATGATCCAGGCGCCGACGGCGAAGACGATGCCCTTGGTCTCGGGCGTGTCCGTCGGCAGGCGGGGACACAGGACGGCGAACAGCGGCCCCAGGATGAAGACGCCGCTGATGACATGGACCACCCAGCCGACGGCCAGATTGCCGGGCATTCCGATCATGCTGGCGATGACCCCCTGGAAGGGATCAAACCAGTTCAGGAACATATTGGGTATTTCGAGCAGTGAGACGGCCACGGTCGCCGCAACGCCGGCGATCAGACCTTTTTGTACGCGTGACATCATGACCTTAGCGCCTCCCAACGCCTAAGTGGTTCTCTGATAACGCGCAGACAGGATACGCCTGACTTGAGAGAGCGGTGTTCACGATCCTGTGGTTAGCGGTTGCAGCAACGCAACCGCGAAATCAGGCGCTAACTAGCTGAAGAGTTTGCGGAAATAGCGCCGAACGCTCTTGCGGCCGCGCGAGAGGCGACGGCTGGACCGCTTGGTAACGATCTTTTCGGCCCGCAGCGCCTGTTGCCAGAAGACCGGTGCGAACTCGGGCTTCTTCCGCATCAGGCGACGGAAGGGATAGACCCATTTCGGCCGCGCATATTGGGCGCGAATGAACTGGCGTTTGGCCCAGAACGAGCTTTTCAGAATCAGCATCAGGCCGACGGCGATGACGGGAATGCCGCCCGGGCCGGGCAGGGGGGCGATCAGAATGCCCAGCAGCACGACGAACAGACCGCCGATCATCAGCGCCCAGCGCTTGACGACCCGCAGCGTCGAGGCTCGCGGCTTGTCTGGGCGGACGAAGGGAACGGGGAGTGAGGTCACGAATACGCCGGATGGGGAGGAGGATCGTCATGACAACGATCGCCACGGACGCGCGATCCCTCGTCGGGAAAGGAAAAGGCGACCGTGACGACCTTGCCACAAGACCTCTTAACGCCCTGCGTCCATGGCGGATGGATGTCCGGCGGGTGAAGCTTTGGTCATGAAGTGACGATCGCTGCGCGCCGTGGCGCTGCGGACACGCCCCGCGCCGTCAGCCGTAGGTCATGCCCGTCAGACGCTCTGATTCCGTCCAGAGACGCTTGGCCACATCGACGTCCCTGGCCTGGCGCTTGATCACCGCAACGCCGGGCGGCCCCTTCATCTCCTGAAAGCCGGTAGGGCCGTAATAGCCGCCGGGCGTCGGGTCCGGCAGGGTCGCGGCCATCAGGATCGGCAGGGCGCCGTCCGCGGCCGAATGGCTGAGCACGGCCTCCAGCAACCGGGCGCCGCGCGCGAACAGGCCGGGCTTGCCGGCATGGCCGTTGGCGATCAGGTCGGTGCGGGCGAAGCCGGGATGGGCCGCCACGCTGGTCAGGCCCCAGCCGTGCGCGTCGCTGCGGCGCTGAAGCTCCAAGGCGAACATCAGCATGGCCAGCTTGGACTGCTGATAGACCGGCCAGGGGCTGTAGTGGGTCTGATAGTTGAGGTCGTCCAGACGGATATGGCCGCTGCGGTGGGCGACGCTGGACAGTTGGACCACGCGGGCGTTCGCGGCCGTGAGCAAGGGCAGCAGGCGACCGACCAGGGCGAAGTGGGACAGGTAGTTGGTCCCGAACTGCATCTCGAACCCGTCGACGGTCGTCTGGCGCGTCGGCAGGGCCATGACGCCCGCATTGTCGATCAGGATGTCGATGGGGCGTCCCGTCGCCAGATACCGCTCGGCGAAGGCCCGGACGGAGGCCAGGCTGGCGAGGTCCAGCAGTTCGAACCGCACGGCCGCATCCGGATGACGAGACCGGATCAGCCGTTCGGCCTCGGCCCCCTTGGCGGGATTGCGGGCCGCCAGCACGACCTCCGCGCCCTTGCCGGCCAGCACCAGGGCGGTTTCTAGCCCCAGCCCGCCGGTCGCGCCGGTGACGATGGCCAGTCGGCCGGAAAGGTCGGGGATGTCGTTCGTCGTCCAAGTCATGGCCATGACCTAGCGATGGATCAGCCCCGCGTCAGCCCCTTCCCGCAGGAAGGGGCGACTAAGGGGTCAGGCCGCCTTGTTGGAGCCTTCCGGCGCGGTCCAGCGCAGAACCGGCGAACGGGCGGCGCGGGTTTCGTCCAGGCGCTTCAGCGGCGCATGGAAGGGCGCGCCCTTGAAGCGATCCACGTCGCCCGCCTTGGCGGCTTCGGCCAGCAGGCGCATGGCGTGGATGAAGCGGTCCAGCTCCGCCTTGGATTCGGTTTCCGTCGGCTCGATCAGCATGGCGCCGTGGACGACCAGAGGGAAATACATGGTCATCGGGTGGAAGCCCTCGTCGATCATCGCCTTGGCGAAGTCGAGCGTGGTGATGTCCGTGCCCTTCAGCCATTCGTCGTCGAACAGGGCCTCGTGCATGCAGGGGCCGTCGGGGAAGGCGGCCGACATCAAATCACCGAGCCGGGCCTTGATGTAGTTGGCGTTCAGTACGGCGTCCTCGGCGACCTGACGCAGGCCGTCGGCGCCGTGCGACATCATGTAGGACAGGGCGCGGGTGTACATGCCCATCTGGCCCTGGAAGGCGCACAGACGGCCGAAGGCTTGCTCGGCCTCGTCCTCTTCGCGCTCGATCAGGCGATAGCCACCGTCGTCATGCACGACCCAGGGGGCGGGGGCGAAGGGCGCCAGGGCTTCGGACAGCACGACCGGACCCGCGCCCGGACCGCCGCCGCCATGGGGCGTCGAGAAGGTCTTGTGCAGGTTGATGTGCATCGCATCGACGCCGAGGTCGCCCGGACGAACCCGGCCGACGATGGCGTTGAAGTTGGCGCCGTCGCAGTAGAAGTAGGCGCCGGCCTCATGCGTCAGGCGGCTGATCTCCAGAATGTCGCGCTCGAACAGGCCGCAGGTGTTGGGGTTGGTCACCATGATGGCGGCGACGTCGTCACCCAGCTTCGACGCCAGGTCGGCGACGTCCACGCGGCCGTCCTCGGTCTGGGCCACTTCGACCACCGAATAGCCGACGAAGGCGGCAGTGGCGGGGTTGGTGCCGTGGGCGCTGGTGGGAACCAGAACCTTGCGCCGCTTCTCATGCTGGCCCGAGGCCTCGTGGGCGGCGCGGATGGCCATCAGGCCGCACAGTTCGCCGTGGGCGCCGGCCTTGGGCGACAGAGCGACGGCGGGCATACCGGTCAGGGTCTTCAGCCAATGGGCCAGGGTGTCCATCAGCTCCAGCGCGCCCTGAACCGTCGAGATCGGCTGCAACGGGTGGATGTCGGAGAAGCCGGGCAGGCGGGCCATCTTCTCGTTCAGGCGTGGGTTATGCTTCATCGTGCACGATCCCAGCGGATAGATGGCCAGGTCGATGGCGTGGTTCTTCTGGCTCAGACGCACATAGTGGCGCATGGTTTCCGGCTCGGACAGGCCGGGCAGGCCGATCGGATCCTTGCGGACGAGGTCGCCCAGGTCAGAGCCGTTCGTCTTGGGTTCCGGCAGATCGACGCCGGTCTTGCCCCAGCCGTCCCCCTCGAAGATCAGGGCTTCGTTCTGCAACAGGCCGCGGCCGCCGGTCAGGGTGGCGGGCTTGGTCTGGACCTGGTTCGGGGCGGTCGGGCGGCCGACGGTGTTCATGGTGCTCATGGTCAGTATCCCTTACGCGCCGAGGACTTTGGAGAGCGACTTGGCGAGGATCTGGATGTCGGCATCCAGGGTCGTCTCGGTCGCGGCGACCAGCAGGACATCGTCCATGCCGGCGTCGGGGGCCAGGCGGCTGTAGGGCACGCCAGCCAGGACGTGATGGGCGGCCAACTGATCCACGACCTCGGCCGCGTTCTTGGGCAGGCGCACCGCGAACTCGTTGAAGAAGCGGTCGGTCAGGATTTCGACGCCCGGAATGGCGGCCAGGGCGTCACGCGTGGCGACGGCCTTTTCGTGGTTCAGCAGGGCCAGCTTGCGCAGGCCCGTCTCGCCCAGCAGGCTCATGTGGATGGTGAAGGCCAGGGTGCACAGGCCCGAGTTGGTGCAGATGTTCGAGGTCGCCTTGTCTCGGCGGATGTGCTGCTCGCGCGTGGACAGCGTCAGGACGAAGCCGCGCTCGCCGTCGGCGTCCACAGTCTCGCCGGTCAAGCGGCCGGGCATCTGGCGGATCAGCTTCTCGCGCGTGGCGAACAGGCCGACATAGGGGCCGCCGAAGTTCAGGGCGTTGCCGATCGACTGGCCTTCGGCCGCGACGATGTCGGCGCCCATCTCGCCGGGCGACTTCAACAGGCCCATCGACACGGCCTCGGTGACCACAACGATCAGCAGGGCGCCGGCGGCGTGGGCGGCCTCGGCGATCTTGGTCACGTCGGTGGCCGTGCCGAAGACATTGGGGGTCTGGACGACGACGCAGGCGGTGTCGGGACCGATCTGGTCGATCACGGCGGCCTCGGCGTCCACGGCGGCGGGCAGGGCCAGGGTTTCGACGCCGACGGCGTGAACCACGGTCTCGGTCGCCTTGATGTAGTGCGGGTGCACGCCGCCCGAGATCACCGCCTTGTTGCGGCGGGTCACGCGGGTCGCCATCAGCACGCCCTCGGCCATGGCGGTCGAACCGTCGTACAGGCTGGCGTTGGCGACCGGCATGCCGGTCAGGTTCGCGACCTGGGTCTGGAACTCGTACAGGTACTGCAGCGTGCCCTGCGCAATTTCCGGCTGGTAGGGGGTGTAGCTGGTCAGGAACTCCGAGCGCTGGATCACGTGGTCCACCGTCGCCGGGACGTGGTGCTTGTAGGCGCCTGCGCCGCAGAAGAAGGGCACAGCGCCGGCCGTGGCGTTCTTGGCCGCCATGGCGGACAGGGCGCGCTCGACCTCCAACTCACCCGCGACGCGCGGCAGATCGACGGGGCCGTCCAGACGGGCGGCCTGGGGCACGTCCACGAACAGATCGTCGATGGATTTCGCGCCGATGGCGGCGAGCATCGCCGTGCGGTCGTCGGGCGTCAGGGGGAGGTAACGCATATCCGGTTCCTTGCATCCGTCATCCTCGGGCTTGACCCGAGGACCAGATGTTGTGCGGCTCGTGCGTCGAAGGCTTCGCACGAGTGGTTGATCGTCCGGCCCTCGGGTCAAGCCCGAGGGTGACTGAGCTTAAATTTAGAGGGTTTTCAGGAAATCGTCGTAGGCCGCCTGGTCCATCAGAGCGTCCAGTTGCGAGGCGTCCGAAACCTTGATCTTGGCGAACCAACCGTCGGCCTCGGCTGCCGAGTTAACGGTTTCCGGGGCGGTCGACAGGGCGTCGTTCGCCTCGACCACTTCGCCCGAGACGGGGGCGTAGACGTCCGACGCCGCCTTGACGCTCTCGACCACGGCGAAGCTGTCGCCCTTCGAGACGGTCTTGCCGACTTCAGGCACTTCGACGAACACCACGTCGCCCAGGGCGTCGGCGGCGTGTTTGGAGATGCCGACGGTGGCGATGTCGCCGTCAAGGCTGACCCACTCGTGATCCTTAGTGAACTTCATGGTCTGATCTCTCAGGCTTTGGGTTTGCGGTAATAGCGTTGGGCCACGAAGGGCATGGCGACGACTTCGGCGGCGGCGGTCTTGCCGCGCACGATGACCTTCAGCTCCGTGCCCAAGGCGGCATGGGCCGGCGGGACGTAGCCCATGGCGATATTCTTGCCCAAGGTGGGGGAGGGGCCGCCAGAGGTGACCTTGCCGATCACGGCGCCGTCGGCGTCGGCGATCTCGGCGCCTTCACGGGCCGGGGCGCCTTCCTTGACGATCAGACCGACGCGAACGCGCGAGGGGCCGTCGGACAGTTCCTTGAGGATACGGTCTGCGCCGGCGAAATCGGCGCGTTCTTTGCGCGACTTGGAGAGGGCGAAGGTCAGGGCGCCTTCGACCGGCGAGGTCGTCGGGTCGATGTCGTGGCCGTGCAGCGGCAGGCCGGCTTCCAGACGCAGGCTGTCGCGGGCGCCCAGGCCGATCGGCTTGACGCGGTCGTCTTCCAGGATCGTGTTCCAGATGCGCTCGGCCTGGTCCGCCGGGACCGAAATCTCATAGCCGTCTTCGCCGGTGTAGCCCGAGCGCGAGACGTAGCAGTCGGCGCCGAACAGCATCAGACGGGCGCATTCCATGAAGCCCATTTCGGCCAGGATCGGCTCGTGCGCGGCCATGACCTCGGCGGCTTCCGGCCCCTGGATGGCGATCAGCGCGCGGTCCAGCACCGTCAGCTTGGCGTCGCTTTCGAGGTTGGCTTCCCAGAAGGCGAAGTCCTCGTCCTTGTTGCCGGCGTTGACGACGACGAACAGGCCGTCGTGATCCGGCCGGCCGGCCATCAGGTCGTCGATGATGCCGCCGTCGCCGTTCAGCAGGAGGGAATATTTCTGTTTGCCGGCCTTCAGGATCGCATAGTCGCCGGGCACGAACCGCTCGAACTGGGCGGTCGCGTCCTCGCCGGTGATCTTGCACTGGCCCATATGGGAGACGTCGAACAGACCGGCGTGTTCCCGCGTCCAGCGGTGCTCGGCCAGAACGCCTTCGTACTGGACCGGCATGTCATAGCCGCCGAAGCCCACCATACGGGCGCCCAGCGCGCGATGCGCCGCGTTCAGGGGCGTGGTCTTCAGGGTCTGGTCGGTCATGGTTCAGGCTTTCACGGTCGCGTGTTGTGGCGGAGCTCCGCCGTCCTCGCGCCCCCGCTGTCCTGAAGCCTGAGAGATTCCGGCGACCAAATCATGTCGCCTTGCTCCGTCGGCGCGCCCGAATGGGCGACTTTCCAGCGTCCGTATGCTTCGCGGTCCTTTTGCCTGAGCGTTTCCGGGGCGGTTGCGCCTTCGGCGTCGAACCCTGTTTCCAGCGCCCGATCTCTCCCGCGAGAGCGTGCGACCTAAGGCATCGACTCAAGCGCCAAGTCAAGCGGGCCGGGAACAAGGATGCGTGCGGCGGGTTGTCGTTGCGGACCTCGAAACCAGACCCAGGAATGTGAAAATGTCCATTATAGACAAGCTGTTCGGCGAAAACGACAAGCCGCGCGACACCCCCGCCAAGGCCGACGGCCCGATGCAGAAGGTGCTGGACGAACTGGCGTCCCTCGGCGGCAAGCCGATCGAGACCCTGTCGCCCGAGGAAGCTCGCCAGCAACCGACCCCGACTGACGCGGTGAAATCGCTGCTGCGCAAGGACGGCAAGGACCCCAGCGACGACATGGGCGTCAAGACCAGCGACATCACCATCCCAGGCGCCGCCGGCCCGATCCAGGCGCGCATCTACAAGCCGCACGACCATTCCGAAGACAAGCTGCACCCGGTCGTCGTCTATTTCCACGGCGGCGGCTTCGTGATCGCGGATCTGGACGTCTATGACGGCGGCCCGCGCGGTGTCTCCAAGATGGCCGATGTGATCGTGGTCTCGGTCCATTATCGCCAGGCTCCGGAACACCATTTCCCCGCCGCCCACGACGACGCCTTGGCCGCTTATCGCTGGGTGCTGGAGAATGCGCAGACCTTCCGCGGCGACCCGCAGAAGGTGGCCGTGATGGGCGAAAGCGCAGGCGGCAACCTGGCTATCGGCGTGTCAATGATGGCGCGCGACGCCGGCCTGCCGGCGCCCAGACATCAGGTGCTGGTCTATCCGGTCGCCGGCGTGGACATGGACAATGAGTCCTACGTCGAGAACGCCGACGCCAAGCCGCTGAACAGGCCGATGATGAAGTGGTTCGTGAAACACATTTTCGCCAACGAGGCCGACGCGCAAGACCCGCGCATCAACATCGTCGAGAAGGCGAACCTGTCGGGCCTGCCCTCGACGACGGTGATCTGCGCCGAGATCGATCCGCTGCGCACTGAGGGCGAGCTGTTGGCCGAGAAGCTGGAGCAGGCGGGCGTCGATGTGCGTCACAAGACTTTCAACGGCTCGACGCATGAGTTCTTCGGCATGGCGGCGGTCGTGCCAGATGCGGCGGCGGCCCAGACCTTCGCCGCCCACGAACTGAAACGGGCGTTCGGTACGGCGATCCTGCCGATCTGAGCGACAACGCCGAAGGATAAGGAAACGCCCCGGTTTCGCCGGGGCGTTTTCGTTGTCGCCTCGCCCTGCCGCCTTGCTCTGGGGCCTGTCCCCGGCCAAAACGGCGCAACGCCCAGAACCGGACCGACCGCATGACCCGCACACGCCTTGACGCCCATATCGCCGCCCTGGACGTGCCCGAGGGGCTGAAGACGGTTCTGACCGTGGTCGCCGCCACCTGCGCGGACATCAGCAAGGTCGTTGCGGGCGGGGCGCTGGCCGGGGCGCTGGGCGCATCGGGTCAGATCAATGTGCAGGACGAGGAGCAGAAGAAGCTCGACGTCATGACCAACGACATGCTGACCGAGGCCCTGCTGGCCAGCCCGGCCGTCGCCGGCGTCGCGTCGGAAGAGATGGACGAGGTCCAGCCGGCCTCCAATCCGGCCGGCGACTATCTGGTGCTGTTCGACCCGCTGGACGGCTCGTCCAACATCGACATCAACGCCCCCGTCGGCACCATCGTCTCGGTGCTGAAGTCCGCGACCGCGACCCCGACCGAGGCCGATTTCATGCAGCCCGGCCGCCATCAGGTCGCCGCCCTCTACGCCGTCTATGGACCGCAAACCATGCTGGTGCTGACGACCGGCGCGGGCGTGAAGGGGTTCACCCTGTCGAACGACGGCGACTGGATCCTGACCCACGACGAGATCGCCATTTCGCCGGACACCAAGGAGTTCGCCATCAACATGTCGAACCTGCGCCACTGGGCCGAGCCGGTGCAGACCTATGTCGGCGACCTACTGAAGGGCGAAGAGGGGCCTCGGGCCAAGAACTTCAACATGCGCTGGGTCGCGGCCATGGTCGCGGATGTTCACCGCATCCTGATGCGCGGCGGGGTCTTCCTTTATCCTTGGGACCGGCGCGAGCCGAACAAGCCGGGCAAGCTGCGTCTGATGTACGAAGGCAACCCCATGGCCTTCCTGGTCGAGCAGGCCGGCGGCAAGGCGACGACGGATGGTCGCCAGGCCATTCTGGACGTGCAGCCCGAGCACCTGCACCAGCGCATCCCCGTCGCGCTCGGCTCGGCCAACGAGATCGACGCCTACGCAGGCGTCTGATGAGCGACGCCCTTCTGGTCATCGATCCGCAGAACGACTTCTGCGAAGGCGGCCGTCTGGCGGTGGCGGGCGGCGCGGGGATCATGCCGCTGATCAACCGGCTGGCGGATCGGTTCGACCGGGTGATCGTGACCCAGGACTGGCATACGCCGGACCAGATTTGTTTCGCCTCCAACCACCCCGGCACGGCGCCCTTTACCGAGATCGAGGTGGCCTACGGTCGCCAGATGCTGTGGCCGGATCATTGTCTTCAGGGCACGCCCGGCGCCGACTTTCATCACGACGTGTCACCGACAGTCGAGAAGGCCATGGCCGTGATCCGCAAGGGCTATAATCCGGCCGTCGACAGCTATTCCGGCTTTTTCGAGAACGATCACCGCACCCCGACGGGCCTGGCCGGCCTGTTGCGTGAACTGGGCGTGACGCGCGTTTTTCTGTGCGGTCTGGCCTTCGACTACTGCGTCCGTTTCACGGCCGAAGACGCGGTTCGCGAGGGTTTCGAAGCCGTGGTGATCGCTGACGCCAGCCGGGCCATCGCGCCGCAAACCGAGGCGGTGGCCCAAGACAGTTTCCGGGCCTTGGGCGTGGCGGAGATCGCGGCGGCGTCCCTGCTGAGCTAGGTGTGGCTCACTCCCAGAAATCCTCGGCCTCGGGGATGCGGGTGAAGGCGATCTTGGCGCCGATATAGTCGGGTAAGCCGGCCTTGGGGCCGATGCTGACGGTGTCCTTGCCGTAGCGGCGGTTCAGCGCATCCAGCGCCTGGGACAGGCGAAGAGACGGCGCCTCGCCGTCCTGATCCGGGCCGGCGGCGAACAGGTCGGTCTCAAAAGCGTCGCGGGATTTCAGGCCGTGCACCCCGACCCCGACATAGCTCAGGCGTCCCGCCTCCACCTCCGGCTCGACCTTGCGCCACAGACTCTCAAGCGCGGCCAGCAGGGCGAAGGTGTCCTGCGTCGGCGCGATGGGGCAACTCATGGCTGCGGTTTCCCAGCCGCGACGGCCGCTTCGAGGCGTCGCTTTCGGCCCCATGTCCAAATGCAGGGTCAGGCTGGCGCCGGTCAGGCCCATGCGCCGCAGACGCGCTCCGCACTTGACCACCAGCCGTCGTGCCACGGCCCGCGCCTTGTCCGGGGTCCGCATGGCCTGAGCCAGGACGTGGCTATGGCTGATGGAGGCGGGCGGTTTTTCCGGCGTCGGCTCGCTGTCCAGACCGTGCAGACCGCGCCAGATGCGTTCGCCCTCGATGCTGTTCCAGACCACCCGGGCCTGTTTCGCGCTCATGTTCCAAAGGCCGGCCGTGTCGGTGACCCCCGCCGCCTGCAACCGGATCTGCATACGCGAGCCGATGCCCGGATATTTCGACAGCGGCAGGTCCAGCAAAGGCCCGGGCAGCTCGTTGGCGCGCAGCACCGTCAGTCCGGCGGGCTTCTGCATGCCGCAGGCGGTCTTGGCGAGGAACCGCGACGGCGCCAGCCCGACGGACGACCGCAGACAGTCGCCGACGTTTTGCAGGATGCCCGCCTGAATGCGTCGGGCCAGGGCGACGGCGTTCGCCTCCAGCCGTTCTGGACCCAGCAACTCGCAGGAACATTCGTCGATCGAGCCGACCTTCCACACCGGCACATGGCGGTCGATCTCGGCCATGATCTGCTGATGGATTTTGACGTAAAGGTCGGGGCGCGCCTCGGCGACGATCAGGTCGGGGCACAGTTTGCGCGCCTCGGACACCCGCATCCCGGTATGAACGCCCCAGGCCTTGCTCTCATAGCTGGCGGCGATGGCGCCGGTGTATTCGCTCATGGCCGGCCGCACGATGACCGGCTTGCCCCGCCAGCCCGGGTTCATCTGCTGTTCGACGCTGGCGAAGAAGGCGTTCAGATCGACGAACAGCCAGCGGAGGCTCGCGCTGTCTTCCACCGGTGATCCTGTCCGCTCCATCGTCGGAACATAACAGGAACGCGAAGCGATCTAAAGGGTGTGGATCACCAGACGACCAGGCTTACGACGAATGCAGCAAGGAAGCCCGCAGCGAGGAGGAAAGCCACCCGCGAAACTTTGACGCAGCGCGTTATGAAGCGGCTCTTATAGTGACCGTGTGCGTCGGAAAAGATCGTCCTGAACGACGGCCCTATGCCGAAGTAGAAGACATTCTTCGAGAAGTCGTAGAAGTCCGGTGTCTTCCGAGGAACGAGCCCGTTTCGCCTTCTGTGGTCAGCCGCAAGATGCGCGCCCATGCTGCTGACCATGCCTGTCGCCATACTCAACCAGCCGACGATGGCCAGAGCGGCTTGAGCGGTATTCATCGCTTCGCGTAGGCCTCGACCTCCGCCACGAACGCCGCCTTCTCCGCCTCGCCCAGGAACGACCCTTCGAAGCTGTTCTTCGCCAGTTGCGTCACCTGATCGCGTGTCAGGCCGACGGCCTCAGCCAGCCGGCTGTAGTTATCGTTCACATATCCGCCGAAATAGGACGGGTCGTCCGAGTTCAGGGTGACGTGCAGGCCCCGGCGCAGCATCTCGGGGACGGGATGGTCCTTCAGGTCAGCGACCACGCACAGTTTTAGGTTCGATAGAGGGCAGACGGTCAGGGTCATCTGCTCGGCGACCAGCCGCTGGACCAGCGCCTCGTCCTCCATCGAGCGATTGCCATGGTCCATCCGGTCGATGTTCAGCAGGTCCAGCGCCTCATGGACATAGGCGGGCGGCCCTTCTTCGCCGGCGTGGGCGCACAGTTTCAGGCCCAGCTCACGCGCGGCGGCGAAGACACGCTGGAATTTGGACGGCGGATGGCCGACCTCCGATGAATCCAGCCCCACCCCGATGAAATGGTGCAGATAGGGTTTGGCCGCCTCCAGCGTCGCGAAGGCTTCGTCCTCGGTCAGGTGGCGCAGGAAGCTGAGGATCAGGCCGCTGGACACGCCCAGCTCCGCCTCGGCCCGGTCCATGCCTGCGATCAGCCCCTCCACCACCACGCCGAAGGGCACGCCTCGGTCGGTATGGGTCTGGGGATCGAAGAAGATTTCGGCGTGGCGCACATTATCCGCCGCCGCGCGCTGGAAATAGGCGAAGGCCAGATCCTCGAAATCCTGCCGCGTCAGCAGGACGGCGGCCCCCGCATAGTAGATGTCTAGGAAGTCCTGCAGGTTCGAGAAATCATAGGCCGCCCGCACCGCCTCGACGCTGTCGTAAGGAATGGACACGCCGTTGCGCTGCGCCAGTTCGAACATCAGTTCGGGCTCCAGCGAGCCCTCGATGTGCAGATGCAGTTCGGCCTTGGGCAGGCCGGCGATATAGGCGTCGAGCGACATGGGCGATCTCCGGGAGGATGTCGCCCCGTCTATACCCTACATCCGCTCCGGCGTGTCGATGCCCAGCAGGTTTAGCGCGATTTCCAGCTGGCGCAGAGCCGCAGCGGACAGGGCCAGACGCGAGCGTTTGGTCGCTTCGTCCGGCGCGATCAGCACGGGGCAGGCGGCGTAGAATTTCGAGAAGGACTGGGCCACGCGATAGGCGTGTTCGGCGACCAGATGCGGCATCCGCTTGTCGTAGGCGTCCGACACTGCCGTCGAGAAGGCGTCCAGCGTCAGGGCCAGATCGCGCTCCGCCGGTTCGGCGATGACGATGGCACCGGGCGTCAGTCCCTGTTCGGCGCCCTTGCGCAGCAGGGATTTGATGCGGACCGACTGGTAAAGCAGATACGGTCCGGTCTTGCCCTCGAAGCTCATGAAGCGGTCGAGATCGAAGACGTAGCTGGTGGTGCGCGCGTTCGACAGGTCGGCGAACTTCAAGGCCGCGATGGCCACCTTGTGCGCGATGGCCTCGAACTCTTCCGGCGACAGGTCGTCGCCCAGCTTGGCCTCGTGCAGCCGCTCGCGCGCCTTGTCCGTCGCCTGATCGATCAGGTCGCGCAGTTTCAGCACGCCGCCCGCGCGGGTCTTGAAAGGCTTGCCGTCCTGTCCGTTCATCGTGCCGAAGCCGAGATGCTCCAGCGCGCCCTGTTCGGCGTAACCGGCCAGATAGGCGGCGCGGAAGACCTGTTCGAAATGCTCGGCCTGGCGTTCGTCGACGACATAGAGGGCCAGGTCGGGCGACAGAGCCTTCTTGCGGTCCAGGATCGTGGCCAAGTCGGTCGTGCCGTACATGGCCGAGCCTTCCGAGCTGATGACCAGCAGGGGCGGGGGGGACGGGGCCTCGATCACCGAGCCATCGGGCAGCTTCTTCTTACGCGTCTCGCCGGGCTTGGCGACGTGAACCACCTGGGCGCCGTCGTCCTCGACCAGCAGGCCGGTCTCTTTCAGGTGCGCCAGCATTTCGGGCATCTGCGGATCGGCGTCGCTTTCGCCGTTCCACAGGTCGAAATCGACCGACAGGTCGCCGTATTCGCGCTTCAGCGCCTCACGGCTGACCGCCACGAAATGCCGCCATAGCGCGCGATAGCCGGGACGTCCGTTCTGGAGTTCAGCCGTCGCCTTGCGGGCGCGGTCGCGGAAGGCCGGATCTTCCTTGGCCTTGCCGGCGGCCTGCGGATAGAGGCGGTCCAAATCGGCGAGCGTGACCGGGCTTTCGGCCGGGAAGGGGCCGTCGCCTTCGGCCATGAAGGCCTCGGCCAGGCCCTCGTCGCCGCAGGCGACGATCAGCAGGCCCATCTGGAAGCCCCAGTCGCCGAAGTGGGCGTCCCCGGTGACGTGGTCGCCGCGGAAGCGGAACAACCGCTTCAGGCTCTCGCCGATGATGGCGCTGCGCAGATGGCCGACGTGCATCGGCTTGGCGACGTTGGGACCGCCGTAGTCGATGACCACCTGGCGCGGTTCGGCCACAGTCGCGGCGCCCGCGTGGTCTGCGTCGTTCGCCACCTCGGTCGCCCGTTCGGCCAGCAGCGCGTCGGAGAGCTTCAGATTGATGAAGCCGGGTCCGGCGACCTCGACCGAGGCGAAGCGGGCATCCGTGCTCAGGCGCCCGGCGATCTTGCCGGCCAGTTCGCGCGGATTGGTTTTCAGCGCCTTGGCGGCGGCGAGCGCGCCATTGGACTGGAAATCGGCCAGGTCAGGGCGATCCGACGGGGTGACGCGGGCCAAGGCCGGGTCCACGCCTTCGGCGGCGAAGGCGGCGGCGACCGCTTCGCTGAGGACGGTCTTCAGATCAGACATTATTGGCTCGGTGCGGAGGCAGGCGCGGGGGCGGCCGGCGTCGTGCCGGCGTTGACGCGGAAGCGGCTGCCCGAGCGATTGAACTCGGCCATTTCCGGCGTCACGTCGAAACCGACCAGGATTTCGAAGTTGCTGCCGCTAGTCTCGATGCCGGCGCGCGGAATGACGATGGTGCGCTTTTCAGTGACCGAGGCGGTGCGCTGGCCCTCGAAGTTCACCGGCAGGTCGAAATATTCCTTGGACAGGATGGCGTTGTTCCGCTCCGTCACCGCGATCCAGTAGCGGTAGGTGCGCTGCTCGCCCGCCGCCTGTGGTCCGCGGCCCAGGTTGAACAGCACGTCCATGTCGACGCGAATCGGATCGGCCTCGCGATATTCACAATCTGAAGAGATGCCTTCGATCTCGCCGGTGTAGCCGACGTTGGCCACGGCGGCGCGGCCGCCTTCCAGCTCGACGTAGCGGGCGGCGTCGTAGAGGATCTTTACATAGGGGCAGGGGCCGGCGTTGGCGCGGCGACGCAGGGGCGCGATGCGCGGCGCGCGCGACGGCGCGGCGTCTTCACCCGAGGCCTGCTGCTGTTGCCCGCTGCGCTCGCGTTGACGCTGGGAGGTCTGGGCCTCGGCGGCGACGGGAAGGACGGAGGCCGCGATGGAGAGGGCGGCCAGGGCGGTGAACACGCGACGCATCAGCTTATTTTTCCGACAGCGAGAGAGGGCGCACGACGATCGGCGGCCGATCATCAACGCTCGCCGCTGATAGCGGCTAAAGCGAGGCGCGGCAAACGCTTGCTGGCCTCAGCGCTCCATCACCAGGCAGGTCGAGGTCGCGGTCGCATAGAGCCTGCCGTCCAGGCCGCGCAGATCGGCCTCCGAGAAGGCCGCGCGGCGACCGGCCTGAACGATCCGCCCCTCGGCCCGAACCGGCGTGCCGGCGGTCAGCGCCTTGTGAAAGACGGTCTTCAGTTCCAGCGTCGTATAGGTCTGACCCGGCCGAAGCGTGGAATGCACGACGCAGCCGCAGGCCGAGTCGAGCACCGTCGCGATCCAGCCGCCATGGACGGTGCCCAGTGGATTATAGACGGCGGTGGTGGGGATAGCCTCGAACACCACCCGGCCTTCTTCCACTTCGGTCAGTTCGAAGCCGACGGTGCGGGCGATGGGCGCGATGAAGCCGCCCGTCATGCCCAGACGCAATTGGTCGATCCCGGACAGGGCGGCGATATCGACGGTTTCGGTCATGCAAACGGCTCCCGATCAGGTCCGTTTACAATAAGGACGGACGCTGCCGTGGCAAGCGCCCGTCGTAGCGGTCCTTACAGGCCCGGCAGTTTGAAGCCGTTGCTGCGACGCGGCTGGATCGTGATGGCCTGCTGGCCGCCGGTCAGAGCCTGAAGACGCGCGGCCTCGGTCGAGGCGTCGATGGTCTTCTGGCCTTCCGCGGTCTGGCGGACTGTCGGGGCCTGGGTCGAGGCGTCGTCCTTGCGCCAGAACATCAGGCGGTTGGCGAAGCTTTCGTCCTTGTGCGCCAGATCGCCGAACTCGTCATCGACGACATAGCGGGCCAGCGGGTCGGCCTGTTCGCCGCCGGCCTGGGCCACCAGAACCTGTTCGCCTGGCGTGCGGGTGACGGCCTGACGCTGACCCAGAAGGATCTGACGCGCGGCACTTTCGGGGGCCAGTTCCTGCGGGCGCGGCTGGCCCGGCGCGGGCGGACGCAGGCCGTATTCCGGCGGAATGCTGAGCGGGGCGGTGGAGACGGTCACGAACTCGTCCGGCACGACCTTGGTCAGGCCGATGCCCTGTTTGATGCCGCCGCAGGCGGAGACGGCGAGCGCGGAGGAGGCGACGAGGGTCAGGACGGCGACACTGCGGATACGCATGGTTTCAGGCTCTGGTCGGCTGATGCAGGAAGCGCCGCGATGGCGCAGTCGGCATAGTGAAGACGGGGTGATTACGACTTTTCGGGGGCCGCGCCAACCTTCACAGGCTTGTCGGACACCAGACTGTCGATGATCAGCAGCACGACGCCGATGGTGATGGCGCTGTCGGCGACGTTGAAAACCCAGGGAAACACACCGGTGCCCGAGAAGTCGATGAAATCGACCACATAGCCGAAGCGGATCCGGTCGATGACATTGCCCAGGGCCCCGCCCATGACGAAGCCGATTGCGGTGATCAGCAGGCGTCGGTTCGATTGCGTCGCCCACCAGGCCAGGCCGGCCGAGACGACGATGGAGAAGATGGCCAGGCCCCAGCGCGCTTCACCGCCGCCGAACAGGCCGAAGCTGACGCCGGTGTTCTCGACCCAGCTGAAGTTTAGGATCGGCGGGAAGACGGGGATGCGGCCGACTTCCTGCAGCGACAGGCCGCTGATGATCCAGGCCTTGGTCAGCTGATCCAGGACGATGATCAGGAGGGCGAACACATAGGCGGTGACGGCGAGGCGCGTGATCTTCATGCGGCGCCGTTAGCAGGAAGCGGCGCCGGGGCGAAGCGGAAAACGCGGATCATATCCGCCGCCGTCAGAACAGGCTGCCCTGATCGGCGGCGGACGGCTTCGGCTTGGCCGCCGGACGCGGCGGGGACGGACGGGGTTCGCCGCCGTCGATCGTCGCCGGCTGCACGCCGTCGCCGAACACCAGCCGGACCGCCTGACCGGCTTCCAGCGCCTTGGCCGAGGTGATCCAGGCGCCGTCTGAATCTTCCACGCGGGCGAAGCCGGGCTTGGGACGTCTGGGGTCCAGGGTCGTCAGCGCGCGAGACAGCGCCGCCACGCGATCGGCGTCCCGCTCCAGCCGACGGGGCATGACCCCGTCCAGTCGCGCGCCGACGGCTTCAAGCCGCGCCTGACGCTGGTCCAGCCGTCGATGCAGCGGTTCGGGCGACAGGCGGGCCGAGACCTGCAACAGCCGCCGCTCGCCGCGCGCCACTCCGGCCTGAAGCGCCGCGCCCAGCCGATCGCTCGCGCCGCGCAGCCGGTCCTGACCTCGCTCGATCCGCGTGCGCAGCAGGGCCGGGCTCAGCTTGCCGCCCGTCACCGCCAGATGCCGCTCGTGCAGGGCGACATTGCGTTGCAGGCCCGATCCCAGTCGGCTTGACACATGGTCCAGCCGCTGCTGCGCCAGGGCCAGCAGGTCCTCCGGCCGCGCCGGCAGGCCGCGCGCCACGGCCCGCAGGCGTGTGCGTCGATCCTCGATCAGCCGTCCGCCCGCCTGCACCATGCGCCGGTCCATGTCAGCGACGGCGTAGCGCAGGTCCGCCAGTACCGGCGTCGCCATTTCGGCCGCGCCCGTCGGGGTCGGCGCCCGGCGATCCGACACAAAGTCGATCAGGGTGGTGTCGGTCTCGTGCCCCACGGCCGAGATGATCGGAATGCGCGCCGCCGCCACGGTCCGCGCCAGGCCCTCGTCGTTAAAGCACCACAGGTCCTCGACCGACCCGCCGCCGCGCGCGACGATCAGCAGGTCCGGGCGGGCGATCGGCCCGTCGGCTGTCATCGCATCAAAGCCGCGAATCGCGTTCGACACCTGACCGCAGGCCGATTCGCCCTGAACGACCACGGGCCAGACGATGACACGACAGGGCCAGCGTTCCGCGATCCGGTGCAGCACGTCGCGGATCACCGCGCCGGTCGGGCTGGTGATCACGCCGATGGTCGCGGGAAAGGCGGGCAAGGGCTTCTTGCGACCCGGCTCGAACAGACCTTCCTCACGCAGGCGGACCTTCAGCCGCTCCAACTGCGCCAGCAGGGCGCCGGCGCCAGCCGCCTCCATGCTCTCAATCACGATCTGATAGGAGGACCGCGCCGGATAGGAGGTGATCTTGCCGGTGACGATGACCTCCAGCCCCGCTTCGGGCTGAACGCCCAGGCCGCGCACCGACCCCTTCCACACGACGCCGTCGATGGCCGACTTGTCGTCCTTCAGCGTCAGATAGATGTGGCCCGAGGCGTGGCGGTTGACCTTGGAAACCTCGCCGCGCAGCCGCACATGGCCGAACCGGTCTTCCAGCGTGCGCTTTAGCGCGAACGACAGTTCCGAGATCGACAGGGGCGGATTGTTGTCGCGCGAGGCAGGGACCTCGGCCGGGCCTTCAAATACGTAGGAGTCGTCGCTCATGCAGACATCCTAGCCTGCGTCGATCCGCCCGGGAACGCTGCGCGCGCCCTGCCGTTCGACTTTCATGGCCGCCGACCCGCCCGGAACCGATCCTTCTGACCGCGACCCACATGAGCGCGATCTGTCGCGCCGCGCCGGGGGCGGCGGCGCCATGAGCCCGTGGCTGATCATCGGCTGCATCATTCTGCTGGGCCCGGGCGTCTATGTCGTCTCGGCCTTGCTCTAACGCCCAAGGAGGCCGTATGAACCGCTTCGTCCCGCTCGCCGCCATTCTTTGCCTGACCGGCGGCGTTGTCGCCTGCTCGGATCGCGACGACGATGTGGTCCAGGCCCCCGCGCCGGGCGCAGCGCCCGTGGCCTTGCCGGATCAACAGGCGGATGCCGCCGCCTCGAACGCCGCCTTGGCCTTCAACATGACCCGCGATCAGCTGGAGGATGCGGACCTGTATTCGCGTGACAACGTCGATCTGGGCGATGTCGAAACCCTGGTGCTGGACGCTTCGGGCGCCCTGACCCATCTGGTGATCGAGCTGAACGGGCCTGGCGACATGAAGGTGCGGGTTCCGGTCGCGGATGTGTCTCCGATCGACCGCAACGGCGACCGGGATCTGGTCACCGATCTGACGCCCGGTCAGCTTCAGGCCCTGCCGGCCTGGACCCCGCCCGTTCGCTGATTGGACGCTGAATGCGGCGTTAAGTCTGACGGGCGCTTGACCGGCCGGCGCCGGCCGGTCATTGCCCGATCTCATGAACATTCTTCTCGTCGGATCGGGCGGCCGCGAACACGCCCTGGCCTGGAAGATCGCCCAGTCTCCGCTGGTCACGCGCCTGGTCGCCGCACCGGGCAACCCTGGCATCGAGAAGCTGTGCGAGCTGCGCGTCGTCAAGGCGGACGACGCCGAAGGCCTGGCCGCCTTGGCCAGAGAGATCAAGGCCGATCTGGTCGTTGTTGGGCCAGAGGTAGCGCTGGCCGCTGGTCTCGCCGACCGTCTCGCCTCGGCCGGCATTCCCTGCTTCGGGCCGACCGCCAAGGCGGCGCAGCTGGAAACCTCGAAGGCCTTTTCGAAGGGCTTCCTTGAACGGCACGAAATCCCCACCGCCGGCTACGGCGTCTATGACACGGTCAAGGACGCCAAGGCGGCGCTGGACGTGTTCCGGCCGCCCTATGTCATCAAGGCCGATGGCCTGGCCGCCGGCAAGGGCGTGGCCATCAGCCCCGACCGCCCCGACGCCGAGGCCGAAATTGAACGGATGCTGGGCGGTCGGTTCGGTGCGGCCGGCGCCCGCGTCGTGATCGAAGAGTTCATGGACGGCGAGGAAGGCTCGCTGTTCGCCCTGTGCGACGGTCAACGCGCCCTGCTGTTCGGCGGCGCCCAGGACCACAAGCGCGCCTTCGACGGCGACCTTGGTCCCAACACCGGCGGCATGGGCGCCTATTCGCCCGCGCCCGTCTTCACGCCCGAGCTGGTGCAGCAGGCCGACGCGCTGATCGTCCAGCCGACGATCCGCAAGATGGCCGAAGAAGGCGCGCCCTATCGCGGCGTCCTCTACGCCGGCCTGATGGCGACCGAGGACGGCCCCAAGGTGGTCGAGTTCAACGCCCGTTTCGGCGACCCGGAATGCCAGGTGCTGATGATGCGGATGGCGGGCGACATCGTGCCCTATCTGCTGGGCTGCGCGCGCGGCGACGTCTCTGGACTGGCTTCGCCCGCCTTCAAGCCTCAGACGGTGATCTGCGTGGTCATGGCCGCCAAGGGCTATCCCGACAGCCCGCTGGAAGGCTCGATCATCCGCGGCGCCGATCAGGACTTCGGCCCCCATGTCCAAGTCTTCCACGCCGGAACCAAGCGCCGCGACGACGGCTTGCTGGCCGCCTCGGGCGGGCGCGTCCTGAACGTCTGCGCAGAGGGCGACGACATCGCCCAGGCCCGCGAACGCGCCTATGGCGCCATCCGCAAGATCGACTGGCCGGGCGGCTTCAACCGCTCCGACATCGGCTGGCGGGCCCTGGACCGGGGCTGAAGCCTAGGCTGCAGCGAACAACAGTCGGCCTTCGCCCATGCGCTCGCGCAAGGCCGGCAGGTCGGTGTGGGCGACCGAGAAACAGCCGTAGCTGCGACCCAGCTTGCCTTCGCGCGCCAGGAAGTCGGGATCGGCATAGTCGGCGCCGTGGATGATGATGGCCCGCTCGCGCGCCTTGTCATTGGTGTATTCCAGCCCGTCCAGCAGCACGTTCGGCCCCTGTTGCGCGCCCCAGTTGGCGCCCGCCGTCGCATAGGCGCCGATCGAGGACATGTTGGAATCCGGCGTGTTGGAAAAGCGCTGGGCATAGCCGGTGTGGCTGGGGTCCGATCCCCGACCGTGGCAGGTACGCAGCACCTTCACTTCACCCGCGATCAGGTCGACTTCGTACAGCCGCTCCTCGCCCGAGAACTTCTGGAAGTCGACCAGATACATCCGGTCACGCAGAGGCAGGCGGTGATGATGGGTGTCCAGCGCGGTCATGGCGCGCTCCATCAGTTCCTTGCGAACGTGACCACGTGGATCCAGCGGCGGCGGCGTCAGGGCGGAGGTCTGGACCGTGGGCAGACCGACCTGCGGCATGGCGATCGGAGTCCCGTTCTGAGCCGTCGTCAGCGGCGCCGTAGCGCTCGCACTGGCGCATCCCGCCAGCATGGCCGATCCGCCCAGAATAAGTCCTCGTCTCGATAGCCGCATGCGACGCCCTCGTTGCGGTTGGTCTTGAGGCGTGTTTGTTTCAGTTGGTTACGGGCGAGGCAACCTGAGCCTTGTGGGGCATTTTTGCGGCCGACGCGTCGCGGGGAGAGATCAATGAAACGTTTCGGAATCGCGCTGGCGGCGCTGATGGCGTCGGCGGTAAGCGCTCACGCGCAGCAAACCCCCGCGGCCACAGGCGTTTCGACGCAACCTAACACAACGTTCGTTGAAGCCGGAAGGTTGCTTGCGGATCCGTCGAACGGCGTTGTGCAACGCGATAAAACTCTCGTGATCAGAGGGAACCAGGTCGTCGAAGTGCGTGACGGCTTTGTCGGCGACGCCTCGCAAGGCAAGGTCGTGGACCTGCGCCAGGCCTTTGTCCTGCCCGGCCTGATCGACAGCCACGTCCATTTGACGAGCCAGCAAAACCCGAACGCACGCCTCGAAGAGGTGACGCTTTCAGATGCGGATCAGGCGATGGTCGGCGCCCGCTACGCGCGTCGCACCCTGATGGCCGGCTTTACGACGGTGGCGGATCTGGGCGCCTCGAACCAAGCCATCTTCGCCCTGCGAAACGCCGTTCGGAACGGCGACGTGCCGGGACCGCGCATCATTGCGGCGGGGTCGTCGGTGTCGATCCACGGCGGGCATGGCGACATCAACGGCTATCGCGAGGACGTCATGCACCTGCTGTCGTCCGAGAGCATCTGCTCGGGGCCTGAGGACTGCATGCGGGCCGTCCGCACCCAGGTTCGCGCCGGCGCCGACATCATCAAGATCACGGCCACCGGCGGCGTGCTGTCCAACACCGCCGCCGGCCTGAACCAGCAGTTCAGCGACGACGAACTGGCCGCCATCGTCGGCAGCGCCCACCGCATGGGCCGCCAGGTGACGGCGCACGCCCACGGTGTGGACGGCATCAACGCCTTCCTGCGGGCCGGAGGCGATTCCATCGAACATGGCACCTATCTGGACGATCAGTCGATCCGCCTGTTCAAGTCGAACGGCGCTTGGCTGATCCCGACCCTGCTGGCTGGGGATTTTGTGGCGCGCATCGCCTCGGGACCCGACAACTTCTTTTCCCCCGCCCAGACGGCCAAGGCGCTGGAAGCCGGGCCCAAGATGCTGGACATGGCGCGCCGCGCGCACGAGGGCGGGGTCAGGATCGCCTTCGGCACCGACTCGGGCGTTTCGGCCCACGGCGACAACGCCCAGGAGTTCGCGCTTCTGGTCCGCGCCGGCCTGAGCCCGCTCGAGGCCATCCAGGCCGCCACCGTCGGCGCCGCCGAACACCTGCGCATCGCCAATGAGGCCGGGAAGATCGCCGTGGGCATGCCCGCCGACATCGTCGCCGTCTCTGGCGATCCGCTGACGGATGTGACCGAGCTTGAGCGGATGAGGTTCGTGATGAAGTCCGGCGTGGTCTATCGCGCCGACTGAATTCTGTCGTTCAGGAAGGCGGCGAAAGCCGCCTCGTCCTCGAACCGGGCGACGACCGGCCAGGCGACGACATCCTTGCGCTGCTCGGCCGTCAGCCGGACCCAGTCCTTTTCCGTCGTGACCAGGCCGGCGTCGAACACAGCCGCCCGGTCGGTCAGGAACGTCATGTCAGCGTCGCTATAGGCCGCGTGGTCGGGGAAGGGGACGAAATCGACCAGGTCGCAGCCCGCCGCCGTCAGCGACCGCTCGACCTTCCAGGGCTTGGCGATGCCGGCGAACCCGACTTGCGGCCCTGACGGCGGCGGTCCCTCCGGCGTCAGGCGCGCGACAAAGACGGGCAGGGCGCAGAACACCGCCAGCAGTTCGGGATCGGGCTCCTCGACATCGGTCGGCAGCATGACCACCACGGCGTCGGCGCGCGCCAGGCCGGCCTTCAGCGGCTCGCGCATCGGACCCGAGGGAAAGACCGAACCGTCTCCGAACGGCCATTCGTCGCCGCGCGTCTCGCCGTCCACGACGATCAGGCTGACGGTCTTTTTCAGGGCCGGGTTCTGATGGCCGTCGTCCAGCACCAGAGCCTGCGCCCCCTCCGCGACGGCGGCCTTGGCGCCCGCGACGCGATCGCGCGCGATCCAGACCGGCGACCCCTGCGCCAGCATCAGCGGCTCGTCACCGACATCGTCGGCCGTATGGACTTGAGGATCGACCCGGACCGGCCCTTCGAGCCGCCCGCCATAGCCGCGCGACAGACCTTGCGCCCCCATCCCCGCCGCGCGCAGCAGCCGCAGGGTTTCGCGCGCGACCGGCGTCTTGCCCGATCCGCCGACCGTCAGATTGCCGACCGAGATGACCGCGCAGCCGGGATCGACCGGGACCGTCTTGTTGATCCGGCGCGCCGTCACGGCGGCCCAGATCCAGCCCAGCGGTTTCAGCGCGGTGCGCGTCATCCGGGCGTGGTTGCTGTCGCGCACATACCACCAGCGCGGCGTGTTCAGCTTCATCGCCGGCCCTGCCTGTGCGGCATCAGCGGCGACAGCAGCGACCACAGTCGCTCCAGCCCGCCTCCAGCTTCGACCGCCGCGCGACGCCCGCGCTCGCCCATGGCCTTGGCCGCGTTCAGGTCTTCCAGCAGGGGCTCGATCACGCCGGGCAGGTCGGACGGCGCCTGAACCAGGGCCAGGCCTCCCGCCTCGACCAGGGCCGCCGTCACCGGCGCCCAGTTCGACGCATCCGGCCCTGTAATCGTCGGCTTGCCCAGCCGCGCCGGCTCCAGCGGATTATGCCCGCCGACCGGCGGCAGGCCGATGGCGGGCGCGAATGAGCCCCCCATCACCACCACATCGGCGAGGCGCAGGAACAGACCCATCTCGTTCAGGGTGTCGGCCAGATAGATGTCGGTGTCCGGCGCGATCGTCTCGCCCCGCGAACGCATGGCGAAGGCGTAGCCGTCGCGTTGCAGGGCCTGGGCGATGTGCGCCCCCCGCTCGGGATGGCGTGGCGTCAGAATCAGGCAAACCCGCTCGCTTAGATGGTCCAGCGCGCGCACGATGGCGATCTCTTCGCCCTCATGGGTGCTGGCGGCGACGATCACCGGCCGGTCGCCGATGGCGGCGCTCAAACGGCTGAAGGCGGCGGGATCGTGCGGAAGGGCCTCGCCCGACAGTTTCAGGTTCACTAGCCCGTCGATCCGCGCGCCCATGCCCTCCAGCCGCTGGGCCGAGACCGCATCCTGCGGCAGGACCAGATCAAAGGCGCCGGTCAGCGCCCGCGCCGAGGCCGGAAACCGCGCCCAGCCCTCGACCGTCTTCTCGGTGATGCGCGCGCTGACCAGGGCCAGTTTCACCCCCCGCCGTTTCGCCTCAAGCAGCAGGTTCGGCCACAGTTCGCTTTCGACGAAGACCGCAAGGGCTGGCCGCCAATTGTCCAGGAACCGCTCGACCACGCCGGGGGCATCGACCGGCGCATATTGGTGGATCACGCCTGTCGGCAGTCGTTCGGCCAGAATCTGCGCCGAGGTCACGGTGCTGGAGGTAACCAGAACGGTCAGGTCCGGTCGCGCCTTCGTCAGCCGCTCGACCACGGGCAGCAGCGACAGGCTCTCGCCGACACTGACGCCGTGCAGCCAGACCACATCGCCTGCGGGGCGCTCGGTGCGAGTGAAGCCCATCCGCTCGTCCACCCGCACCGGGTCTTCCTTGCCCCGCCTGGCGCGCGCATCCAGCAGGCGCGGGGCCAGCGGCTCCAGCGCGCGCGTCGCCAGCCGATAGGCGATCAGCGGCAGCGGCGTCACGGCTGCATCCTCATGGTTTTAGGCCCGTGATCGCATCGGCTCGCGCCTCCACAGCGTTCAGCCGCGCGGCCCAGTCCTGGCGGACGTGATCCAGGTCGTCGCCGGTCGGATAATCGGCGATGTCCCAGACGATGGCGCCTTTGGCGAAGGGCAGGGGCAGGATCGCGCGGTCCCAACTGCTCAGCCGGATGGCCGGATTGCACGACATGCCGATGAACAGCGTCGGCGCCTTTGAGATCTTGGCCATCATCGGCAGACCCTCGGCCATCTGGCGCGCCGGGCCGCGCGGACCGTCCGGCGTGATGGCCAGGGCGCCGATCTTCAACTGACGCAGGCCAGCCCGGAGCGCCTGCGATCCGCCCTTGTCCCGGTCCGCCTTGTCCTTGTTCGACGACGAACCGCGAATGGCGGGAAAGCCCTGGCGAGCCACGGCCTTTGCGATGAACTGACCGTCCGCCGATAGGGAAATCAACGCCTTGGCCGGCTGCGCGCGGTTCAGCGGCCAGCACGCCGGCGACAGGCCGATGCGCGAATGCCAGAAGGCGCACAAAACCCCGCCGCCCCGGGCCCAAACACCCTCGGCCACCGCCTGGTTTTCGTGGGTCCAGCGCATGGTGGCGAAGCAGAACTGCATCCAGTGCGCCAGGATGAAAGACAGGCTGGCCTGGACGGCCGGAATGCGCAGCGGCCTCACGCGACAGTCTCGACCGTGGGCGCGGCGCCGTCCAGCGACTGCTGGCGGGCCAGGCGCGAATAGAGGCCGCCTCTGCCGACCAGGGCGTCGTGCGCGCCTTCCTCGACCACCCGGCCGGCCTCGATCACATAGATGCGGTCGGCGTTTCTGACGGTGGACAGGCGGTGGGCGATCATCAGGGTGGCGCGCCCCTGCATCAGCCGCTCCAGCGCCGCCTGGACCAGGGCCTCGCTCTCGGTGTCCAGGGCGCTGGTGGCCTCGTCCAGCAGCAGGATGGGCGCATCCTTGACGAAGGCGCGGGCGATGGCGATGCGCTGGCGCTGACCGCCGGACAGACGCAGGCCCGCCTCGCCCGCGCGGGTGTCGTAACCTTGCGGCAAGGCGGTGATGAAGTCATGGGCGGCGGCGGACCTTGCGGCGTCCTCGATCTGCGCCTGCGTCGCGCCCGGCCGTCCATAGGCGATGTTGGCGGCGATGGTGTCGTCGAACAGGAAGGGCTCCTGCGTCACCAGGGCGATGTGGTCGCGCAGGTCATGGATGCGAAGCGCGCGCACGTCTGCGCCGTTGATCGTCACCGCCCCGCCCGTAACATCATAGAAGCGCGGCAACAGGCTCAGGATCGTGCTCTTGCCGCCGCCCGACGGCCCGACCAGCGCCACCGTCTCACCCGGCGCGACCCGCAGGGACACCCCGTCCAGCGTCGGCGCATCGGTCCCGGCGTAGGCGAAGGACACCTTGTCCAGCACAACTTCGACCGGCCCGGCGGCCAGCGGCGCGGCGTCGGCCGCCTCGCGAATCTCGGGTTGGATATCCAGGGCGCCGAACAGGCGGCGCGCGGCGGTGAACCCCTCGCTCATCACCGTGGCCAGGTTGGTCACTTGACGCAGGGCTTGCCCTGCGGCCAGCAGCATGCCGATGAAGGCGGCGAACCCGCCCACGGTCATGTCGCCCGTCTGCGCCCGCCATCCGGCGTAGGCCATGACGGCGGCGACGACGATATAGGCGACGAGATCGCTGGAGGGGCCGGCGAAGGCGCGGGCGTTGGCACCCTTGATGACGTGGCGCTGGCGACGGGCGACCACCTCGGCGACGCGGTCCTGTTCGGCGGCCTCGCGGTTTTCGATCTTGATCAGGCGAACCCCGTCCAGGTTCTCCATCAGGGCAGTGGACAGGTTTTCGGTCTCGGCCATGGCGCCGACGGCGGCCTTGCGCGTCTTGCGCCCGAACCGGCGCAGCACCAGCGCCACCAGCGGCACGCCCAGCAGCACGACGATCGTCAGCTGCCAGTCGATGAAACCCATGTAGATCAGGACCGCGATCAGGGTCAGCAGGTTCTGGGTGTAGTTGACCACGCCCGAGGTGAAGGCCTCGCGCACCATATTGGCGTCGAACAGCACCGAGGAGACGAAGCCGCCCGAGTGCTGACTGCGTAAGCGCACCAGATCGGCGCGGATCATGGCGCCGAACAGGCGGATCTGGATGTCGCCGACGATGGTGTGACCCAGTCGGTTGACCAGGGCGGCCTGGCCCAGCGCGGCGAGGGTTCGCGCAATGGCGATGGTCAGGATGGCGACCGGAATCCAGACGACGGCCTTGTCCGCCGGAAAGGTCACCAGGCCGAACAGACTGATCGGTTTGGTCCCGCCCAGGAACAGACCGTTGACGGCCGGCTCCAGCAGCTTCAGCAGCGCCGCCGTCAGCAGGCCGGTCACCGCCGCGCAAAAGACCGACAGGATCAGCGATCCCTTGTGCTTGGACAGATAGTCGCGCCAAATCCGCGCCAACAGGGCGCGCAGCGGCATGGTTTCGGAGGCGGCGACGGTCATCGGCTCTCGGTCGTCCGAGCCGCCGTTCAAGTCAAGGCTTGTCCGGCGACGGTTCCAGCGCACGGCCCGGCTCGTCGGCGCAGATCAGGGTTTCGCCGGGCGCTTCCTGGATCCTGACGGCGGGCGGAACCGTCGGATTGGACGCGTATCGACGCCCGTCGAACGGCACGGCGACCTCATAGCTTTCGGTGATTCCGCCGCCCGCGACATAGACGCCCAGATCCCGTCGGCCATGGGTCTGTCGCTCTAGCAGCCGGATCGGCGCGCGCGCGACGCTGATCTCGCCGACCGAGCGATAGGTCGCGCCGGTGCGGTCCAGCACCAGCAGCCGACAACCGCCGGAGCCGCACCAGTTCGGCCCTGTCAGATAGACCAGGGTCATGGCCCCGTCCGGCGTGATCGCGGCCGTATAGCGGGTGGTGTCCAGCGCCTCCTTGGCCCGGTCACGCAGATAGGCGATCAGGGCGGGGTCTTCAGGCGGCGGCGTCTGGGCGGCGGCCGCGCCGGCCCACAGGCTGGCGGCGAAGACAACGGTTGCGGCGAGGGTTCTCATCGGGGTGTTCTCCGGTCTCGACAAACATTCCAACGCATCAGGATCGAGATCGGATGACGCGGCGGCGTCGGATCGCTATCTGGCGGGCATGGCGCGCTTCGACCTCTCGACCGCGATGGGCCGTTTTCGGGCGCATTGGCATTATTTCTGGGCCGACCACGCGTTTTTGCGCGTGGCCTTTTCCAACGCCCACTGGCTGGGCCCGGATCTGGTGCGCACCAACCAGCCGTCGCCGCGCCAGCTGGCCTATTGGAAAAAGAAGGGCGTTAAGACGGTCATCAACCTGCGCGGTGAACGCGACGAAGGCTATTACTGGCTGGAGAAGGACGCTTGCGAGCGGCTGGGCCTGACCCTGATCGACGCGCCGCTGGACTCGCGCGATCCGCCCGAGACGGTGCGCATCCACCGCGCGCGCGAGCTGTTCAAGACGATCCAGTATCCGGTGCTGATCCACTGCAAGTCCGGCGCGGATCGGGCGGGAATGATGGCGGTCTTCTATCGCCACTTCCACCTTGGCGAGCCGATCTCGGTCGCCATGAAGCAGCTCTCGAAGAAATATCTGCACTCGCGCGAGGGGCTGACCGGCGTGCTGGACTATACGCTGGAGAAATACGTCAACGAGATCGAGCCAAAGGGCATCAGCTTCATCGAGTGGGTCGACAGCCCCGACTACGACCCCAAGGCCATACGCGCCGAGTTCAAGGCCGGCTGGTGGGGCACGCTGCTGACCGACAAGCTGCTGCGGCGCGAGTAGGGGGCTTCAGCCCCAGGGGCCGGTCTTCGGTTCGTCGCCGGCCTCGCCGTTTGCGCGGGCCTCGGCGGCCAGTTCGGCGTCGCGACGCGCCTTGCGGTCGGCCTCCCACCGTTTGAACCAGCGGGCGTAGTCGATGTGGCCGCGCAGCGAAAAGCTGAACAGCGCCAGCACGGCCAGCAGGCTGACCAATTGAAAGATCTGTTGCGGTTCCAGGTTCATCGTCGTCCTCGCCTACAGATCGAAACGTCGGATCGAGGAGCCGGTTCGGCCCCTCGATGTCGCACTCAGTCCTCGGCTCAGGCCGCGTCGCCGCGAGGATCGATCAGCTTGTGGGCGTGCAGGATGAAATAGCGCATGTGGGCGTTGTCCACGGTCGCCTGGGCGCGCGCCTTCCAGGCCTTCT
Source organism: Brevundimonas sp. UBA7838 (assembly GCF_002500885.1). NCBI lineage: Bacteria > Pseudomonadati > Pseudomonadota > Alphaproteobacteria > Caulobacterales > Caulobacteraceae > Brevundimonas > Brevundimonas sp. UBA7838. Next base: position 14,997 of record NZ_DLTK01000134.1, on the reverse strand, counting down.
TCGCTTCGTCATAGCTGCCGAAGGCGCCGACGAACTCGACCTGCGACAGGTCGCGGAAAGTCGGCTCGCCCAGGTGACGAAGCTCGCCGCCGATCACGATGTGCAGAAGTTGCGGCGGGACGGCGTTCTGATCGGTCATCGGAAATCCTGAAGGCTGGGCCGGAGGGCTTGGGGGAGGAGGTTTGCGCGCGGCATAGGCCGAGAACGCCCTCGGATCAATGTGGGCCGGGGTTTTTCCGCCCTCGCCTTAGGTCGAAAGCGGCACGTTTTTACAGCGCCGCACGATCATCGGCTGGATGATCGGCGCCGCGCAGACCAGGCTAGTCTGACGCGGATCGGGCCGGTTGAACGCCCACGGCCGTCCGTGGTGATCGCTGACCCTGGCGCCGGCTTCGGTCGCGATCAGCCAGCCCGCAGCGACGTCCCAGTCCCATTTCGGCGTCAGGGCCAGGGCGGCGTCGAAGGCGCCGGCGGCGACCAGCGCCATCCGATAGGCCAGGGCGTTGCGCTTCTCGAACCGCATCGACGGCCAGGGTTCGTCGGCGAAATAGGGCGCTTCGATCAGTCGCGCATCGCCCAGGATCGAGGCGTCCTCCAGCGTATCGATATCCGAGGCGTGGATGGGTTTGCCGTTACGTCGCGCCCCGCCGCCGCGCGTCGCCACATAGGTCTCGTCCACCTCAGGCGCATGGATGACGGCGGCGACGACCTCGCCGTCCTCGACCACGGCGATGGGCACGCACCACCACGGCGTCCGCTTCATGTAGGCGACGGTGCCGTCGATGGGATCGACCACGAAGATGCGTCTTTTCGACAGACGCTCGGCCGTATCCGCCGTCTCTTCCGACAGCCAGCCATAGTCAGGCCGCGCCGACAGCAGCCTGTCCTTCAGCATGGCGTCGACCTTCAGGTCGCCGCTGGTGACGGGCGAACCGCCGACCTTGGATTCGATCTTCAGTCCCGCTTTACGCTCGGCGATGGCCAGCGCCCCGGCGTCGATGGCCGCCTGGCGGATCAGGTCGAGGTCGGCGTGCAAGTCGATCATTTGCCCGCGATGGCCACCGCATCGAACATCAGGCTGGGCACGTTGAACCCGCCCCGGAACTCCAGATCCGAACCGCGCTGGATGCGTAGATACAGGTCAGTCAGCTTGCCCGCGACTGTGACCTCGCTGACCGGATAGGCGATCACGCCGTTCTCGAACCAGAAGCCCGACACCCCGGCGGACCAGTCGCCGGTGTTGCCGTTCAGCGACGGGCCAAACATCGACGTCACCAGAAGGCCGGTCCCGGCGTCCGCCATCAGGCCGGCCAGATCCCGCTCGCCCGGCTCCATATGCAGATTGTGGGTCGAGACGCCGGATGGCCCTGCCAGACCCCGCGACGCATGGCCGGTGGTTTCCAGGCCCAGTTGTCGGGCCGATGCGCTGTTCAGCAACCAGGTGGTCAGGACGCCGTCGTCGAACAGGGCGCGCTTCTGGACCGCTACGCCTTCGTCGTCGAACGGGGTCGATCCCATGCCGCGCGGGCGGAACGGATCGTCGATCAGGGTGACGCCCTCGGCGAACACGCGCTGACCCATGCGGTCCTTCAGGAAGGAGGTGCCGCGCGCGATGGACGGGCCGGAAATGGCCCCGATGGCCGGAGAGACGATCTGGCCCGCCATCCGATTGTCGAAGATCACCGGGGCAGTGGTGGAGGCGATCTTGCGCGGCCCCACGCGGGCCACGGCGCGCTCGCCGGCGGTGCGGCCGATTAGGTCGGCGCCCGGCAGGTCGGACAGATGGCGGGTCGAACGGCTCTCGCCGCCGCGCTCCATCGCGCCGTCCTTTTCGGCGATGACGCCGACGCCCAGCGAGAAGGCCGACCCTTCATAGGCGCCGTCGAAACCGTGAGAGGTCACAAGCCGCCAGCGGCTGGATGACCAGCCGGCGTGTCCGCCTTCTGACCGCGCAACGCCCGTCACCGCCAGAGCCGCCGCCTCGGCCTCGGCCGAGACCTGTTCCAGAGTTTGGGCGCTGCGTTCGCTGGGATCGAACAGGTCCAGATCGACGAACGGCCCGCGCGCCAGCCGATCCTCGGGCGCGAAACCGGCGTGGGGGTCTTCCGGCGCCAGTCGCGCCATGGCCACCGCCCGCTCGACCAAGCGCGCCTGGGTCGCCGGCGAAAGGTCTGAGGCCGAGACCGACGCCTGCCTTTTGCCCACGAACACGCGCAGGCCCAGGTCGCGCGATTCCTCGCGTTCGACGTCTTCCAGCTTGCCGTTGCGCACCCCGACCGACAGGGATCGGCGATCGGCGCTGACCGCCTCTGCGGCGTCGGCGCCGGCCTTCAGCGCGGCCTTGACGATGTCGTTGAGAAGATCGGTGGAAACGGGCGCAGCCAGGGTTTCAGTCATGCCCCGATATGGCGGACGCCCCGCTGCACCGCAACCGCGTCAGACGACGGCGAAGGCGATCAGGCCCACAGCCGCCGTCAGCAGCGCCACCCAGGTCAGCAGCATGCCGACGACGCGACCCAGCGACGGCCCGGTCTGCAGCAAAAGGCCTAGGGCATGGGCGACCCGACCGACGAACAGCGTCGCGCCGACCCCATGGACCATCCAGGCCGGTGCCCCGACGGCGGCCAGCAGCAGCATGGCGATCATGCCCGGCGTCGCATATTCCACCAGATTTCCGAAGGCGCGGCTGGCGGCCATCAGGTCCGCGTTTCCGCCGTCGCCGAACGACACCATGTGTTTGCGCCGCCCGCTGACCACGATGCCCGACAAGACCAGCATCATCAGGATCAGCAGGCCGCTCCACAGGGCGGCGGCCTGAACGGCGTACATCATCGGCGTGGTCATCGATCAGTCCTCACGCCCGACGGGGTAGAGCAGATAATGGTCGTCATAGAAGGGCGTGCGTTCATAGAACCAGGCCAGACGCGCCTGCGGATCGGCGGCGAACGTGGCGTCGGCCGCCACCTTGGCCTCGAACTCGGCCTTCAATGCCGGGTCCGCCGCCATCATCTTGTCCGCCAGCGGCGCGATGGCGTAGGCCTCGATATATTCGACGCGGCTCATCACCTCGGGGAACATGCCCCAGGCGAAGAAGCTCTCGCTGGATTGCGGCTCAAGCAGCAGCACGACGATGTCGCCCAGCGGCTGATCCGTCGGCACGCGCACCGAGCCGGTCGGATACGTCCAGTCGCGCTTCTCGACCTCGACCGTCTTCACCGAAGCCTGCACGTGACCTTCATTGGCGCGGGTCGCCAGCTTGGGCTCGACCAGGCGCAGCATCGACAGGTTCACGGTGCGCGCAGCCTCGACCGTCTCCATTTCGATCCCGTGCGTCTTCAGCCGCTCGATGATGTCGGTGCGATAGCCCGGCACCCAATAGGCCGTCGGCCGCGTCAGGGTCAGCGTCGGATTTGAGCCAAAGAAGGGCATCCGCCACAGATCGGGATCGGGGCGGCCCAGCCAGCGGATCTCCTTCCGACCAGAGGCGGGACTGTCATACATTTCGTACAGCATGCCCTTGAAGGGCCGGGTGGACGACGCCGCCTCGTCGGCCTCGAAGTTGGCGGGGATCTGCGTCGGACGCAGGGCCTTGTCCTGATCCGTCGCAGCGCGAAGACCCGCGCCCTGATCGGCCAGCAACCGCATCGCCTCCTCGATGAAGACATAGGTGCCCAGCACCCGTTGTTCGTGCGGTTTCAGGCTGTGGTTCTCGATCAGGATCGTCGGCACATGGGCGGCTGCGCCCCAGCCGTTGGAAAACCGCTCGCCCAGGCCGCCGTCCGACAGGCCCTTCTTGGGTTCGTCGTCGTCGATGCCGAACACCAGTTCGCCGGGGATATGGCCTTCGCGTTCCAGCGCGGCGTTCATCGCCGGCTTGAAGACCGAATCCAGCCAGGCCGAGCCGTTCGGCGAGCGGCTGAAGTTCCCGTCCTCGCCGTTGAAGCCGTAGGTGACGTCGTACTGGTAATCCATGCCGTCGGTGACGTGGACGTCCACATACAGGTCCGGCCGGTATTTCAGGATCAGGCCGCGCACGGCCCGCATCTCGGGCTGGTCCAGCTTCAGATAGTCGCGGTTCAGGTTCTGGTTGGTCGCCGTATTGCGCCAGCCCTGGATGCGGGGGCCGCGCTGGTTGGGCCGGGAATAGGGGCCGGAACGCTCGTGGCCGTCCACGCTCAGGATCGGGATCAGGATCAGGTTGACCCGGTCCAGCAGGGCGTCCTTCCCATAGAAGGCGATGTCGCGCAGCAGCATCATGCCCGCGTCCTTGCCGTCGATCTCGCCGGGGTGAATGCCGGCCTGGATCATCAGCACCGGCTTGGCGGGATCGAAGGCGGCGCCGTCCTTGGACGCGATCACCGCATAGATGGGCCGGCCCTCGGGCGAGACGCCGAACTGCTCGATCCGGATCAGATCGCTGGCGGCGTCCAGACGATCGAACCAGGCGCGGGTGTCGACATAGTTGGGGCTGAAGTCGTGGCCCGGATCGGCCTCGAACGCCGTGACCCAGGGATCAGACGCATCGCGCAGCAAGGCCTTGGACGCGCCGTCCCATGCGGGGGCGGGCGGCAGGAAGGCTTGATCCCACGGCGCTGCATTCGGAACGGAGGCGGACGGAGTTTGGGACATCACGGAACTCGCGGACAACAGAAAAACAGCGGCAGTAGTCAGAAGGACGCTTTGCATGCCCTGTTCCTCAACTATGCATCCAGCCGGCGCAAGACCGCAGCAGCGGTCCTACTTCCAGATCGGTGTTCCGTCACCCGGCAGGCCGAGACGGCCCCACAGCTCGTTGACCCGCTCGACGACCGCCTCGTCCATGCGAATTTCCTCGCCCCATTCGCGCTTGGTCTCGGGCGGCCATTTGTCGGTGGCGTCCAGCCCGATCTTGGAGCCCAGGCCGCTCTCGGGGCTGGCGAAGTCCAGATAGTCGATGGGCGTCGACTCGATCACGGTGATGTCGCGCGCCGGGTCCATCTTGGTCGAGATGGCCCACATGACGTCCTTCCAGTCGCGGGCGTCGATGTCGTCGTCCACGACGATGACCCATTTGGTGTACATGAACTGGCGCAGATAGCTCCAGACGCCCAGCATCACCCGCTTAGCGTGGCCCGGATAGGCCTTCTTCATCGACACCACCGCGATCCGGTAGCTGCAGCCCTCGGGCGGCAGCCAGAAGTCCGTGATCTCGGGAAACTGCTGGCGCAGCAGGGGAATGAACACCTCGTTCAGCGCCTCGCCCAGCACGCTCGGCTCGTCCGGCGGCCGGCCGGTGAAGGTGGTCAGATAGATGGGGTCGCGGCGCATGGTGATGGCGCTGACCTTAAAGACCGGGAACTTCTCGACCGAGTTGTAATAGCCGGTGTGGTCGCCATATGGACCCTCGTCTTCGAACTCGTCCAGCAGGACGTGGCCCTCCAGCACGATCTCGGCCTGGGCCGGCACCATCAGCGGCACGGTCTTGCATGGGACCAGCTCGGCCTTGGCGCCCCGCATCAGGCCCGCGAACTGATATTCCGACAGGGTGTCCGGCACTGGCGTCACCGCCGCCAGGATCGTGCCGGGATCGGCGCCCAACACGACCGCGCAGGGCAGCGGCTCCTTGGGCCGCGCCTTCTTGTGCCGGGCATAGTGTTGCGCCCCGCCGCGGTGGGCGAGCCAACGCATGATGGCCCTGTCCTTGCCGAGCACCTGCATCCGGTAGATGCCCAGGTTGAAGTCGTCTTCGCGGTCGTCCGACGGCCCCTTGGTCACGACCAGGCCCCAGGTGATCAGGGGCGCCGGTTCGCCGGGCCAGCACGACTGGACGGGCAGGGCGGTCAGGTCGATCTGATCGCCCTTCAGCACCACCTCCTGCACCGGCGCCTTCTTCACCGTCTTGGGCCGCATCGACAGGACGGTCTGCATCAGCGGCAGCATCTCCATCGCGTCGCCCAGACCGCGCGGCGGCGTCGGATTGCGCAGGAAGGCCAGCAGTTCGCCGACCTCGCGCAGTTCGCCCGCCGTGGTCCGGTCTTTGCCTTCCAGCGTCACCCCCATCGCGACCCGTTTCACCGTGCCGAACAGATTGGCCAGACAGGGGATGGGACTGATCGTGCCGTCCGGCATGACCGGCTTTTCGAACAGCACCGCCGGACCGCCGTTCCTCAGCAGCCGGGTCTGAATCTCGGTCATCTCCAGCACGGTGGAGACGGGTTCGGACACCCGCACCAGTTCGCCCTTGGCTTCCAGCTGGTCGATGAAGTCACGCAGGGATTTGTAGGCCATGCCGCGACGCTTAGGCGGGAGTGGCCCCTGTGTCACGCGTCGCGCGACCGAACAGCCGGTCCAGCCCGACGAGGCCGAGCCCGACGATCAGGAAAAACATCAGCAGCACGCCGAAGATCACCACGACCCGGACCAGTCCCAGCTGATCCACATTGACGAAGCCATAGGGCCACCAGCGCGTCGCCAGTCCATGAACCAGGGTCCAGCCGCCGTAGACGAGCGGAAACGCCAGCCACTTCGCCGGATCGATCCAGCGCAGCCGCCCCTTGGGGCTGAACCACAGCCAGTCCAGCACGAAGGCGGCGGGCATGACGTAGTGCAGCACCAGATTGACCACCAAGGACCAGCCGGTCGGGTTCCAATAGGGATGCAGCAGGAAGTGGTACACCACCCCGACCACCACGATGTACATGGCGACGGCCGCCCTGACGCCTTCGCTGGCTGACCATCGGGCTAGCCGCGATCCTTCACCCAGCAGCGGCCCGGTAAAGGCCAGGGCGACCAAGATGTTGGTTAGGATGGTGAAGAAGCTGAAGTAGTTGATCGTCCGTTCGAGCACGGTCCAGCCCTGGGCCGGCGCGATCATCAGCAGATATTGAAGCGCCAGCGCGGTCCAGCCCACGACGGCGAACGTCGCACGCCACAGCCTGGGCTGGTCCCGCTTGCGAAACACCGGCGCCTCCCTTGTCGGTCAGGCGGCAGTCTTGTCCCATTCGAACGCCGGGTCCAGCCAATCGCCCAGTCGTTCGCCGCGATCCAGCGCGTCCATCCGCTGCATCTCTTCGTCCGTCAGGGCGAAGTCGAAGATGTCGAAGTTCTCGCGCGCGCGGCTCTCTTTGGTCGTGCGCGGGATGGCGATAATCCCGTGCTGGATCAGCCAGCGCAGGGTGATCTGGCCGTTCGTCTTGCCGTGCGCGCCGGCGATCTCGCTGATCGTGGCGTCGTCGGCGATCTTGCCTTGCGCCAGCGGCGACCAGGCGGTGATCGACGACCCCAACTCGGCCGCCGTCGCCACCAGCTGATCGACGCCCAGATAGGGGTGATGCTCGACCTGATCGGTCAGCAGCCGCGCCTTCGACAGGCTCTGCGCCTGGCGGAATTCCTTGGAGGGGAAGTTGGACAGGCCGATCGACTTGGTCAGGCCTTGGTCCTTGGCCTCGTTCAGGGCGCCCAGCGTCTCTTCGAACGTCGGCGTCGTCTTGGGCCAGTGCAGCAGCAGCAGGTCCGGCGTCGTGCCCAGGCTGTCGGCCGATTCCCTGGCCTGTTTCAGCAGGGCGTCGTGGGTGAAATGCTCGACCCAGATTTTGGTGGTCAGGAAGATATCCTCGCGCGCCACGCCGGAATCCCGGATGCCTTCGCCGACCGCCTTCTCGTTCTTGTAGATCCAGGCCGTATCGATGTGGCGGTATCCGATCCGCAGCGCCTCAGCGACCATGCGCCGCGCATCGTCCGGCTCCAGCTGCCAGGTGCCGAAACCGAGCAGGGGGATTTCGATACCGTCGACGGTGATCGTGGGTTGGTCGCCATAGGCCATGGGGCGCTCCTTGGGCTGGGTTCGCTTGAGGGGCGTAGTTAGGCGCCCGACCCCGCTCCGATAAGGTCTGGATGCACCTTGGACAGCTTTTTCGGCGCGATCCGACGCCATCGCTTCTCAAGCGCCGCCCTCAGCCAGACGGGATCGACGCTGGCGATGCGCGCCAGGACGATGGCGTGATCGCGATAGTGGTCGGTGAAATGAAAGGTCGCCGGGTTCATCTCGATCAGCAGTTCGCGCTTATCCCGATTGTCCAGATGCACCACGATGCTGTCGTCCACCAAATATATTGGATCGCTAACCTCATTTAATTGAGCTCAGTTTTAGTTCTGCTCAAAAATATATAAACATATCTCTTTATACCTTATAACGAGCCCAGCTCTCTTGAGCTTTGAATGTCAAGCGATTACACGGGAGGCCGATTCTTTATGCTGACGTTACGCGCGCTTTTATATCTACGCTCCTCTCGTACGGCAGAACCTTGAGGGCGTCTTGGATCCATGACGAAATAAAGCGTTATTCAGCACCACGTCGAATGTTTGGGGCGCTACACATTCTGACAGTAGGTGTGCAGCTCAGCAAGCGCTTTCGTACCCAAAAGGTACGAAGGGAATACGTGCGAGGTGCTATTTTGTTCTCCTCGTAACGATCTCGAAGCTTCGCCACAGGTTTTCCAAGATTTGACGGAGATGAGGCATCTCGGTTCGAGGGGTTTCTGTCGAATCCGCAGTTTGCGCCAAGGCACTTAGCCTTGCGCCTGCTCTTGTAGATCGCCCTTTGGTCGGTACCATCCCGGGCGCGGCGCGTTGTCCGGACGATGAAGCAATCCCCCGGATACCCCACGACCCCCGACGGCCGCTATTTCGTGGTGCGAGGCCGGCTGTGGCGGTGCTCCAATCCTGCTCTGTCAGCCGAGACGAGGGACGAACGGGTGCGTGATCTGATGTCGGCGCGCCGGGCGGTGCGGACTGCCCTGGCGGCTGAGGATACAAACGCACTGGCCGCAGCGCGGCGCAGCGTCGATAAGGCCAAGGTGGAACTGGGCGAGCGGGGGCCGGTGTGGTGGACTGACTGCTCGCCGGATCTCAATCGGCACATGGCGCGAAACACCCCCTATGCAGACTGGTTCGCCAGTCTGGGCGAGACGGGCGAATGACGACAGCGCTCGACCGTTTCGTTGTGGCTCAAGACCCTGTGTTCGAGACGGCGATGGCCGAGCTCGCGACGGGTCGCAAGACGAGCCACTGGATGTGGTTCGTCTTCCCCCAGGCTCGGTCTCTGGGACGGTCCTCGACGGCCGCCTTCTATGGCATCGGGTCGGTCGCGGAGGCGGAATCTTACCTAACTCATTCGGTTCTAGGGGAGCGGCTTGTCCGCGCCGCCCTGACCGCGACCACGGCGCCGGCGGCCTCATTGCATCAGCTGTTCGGATCGCCCGACGATCTCAAGTTCCGCTCATCGATGACTCTGTTCGCCGCCGTGGCGGCCGATCCGACCGTGTTCCACGCAGCGCTCGCGCGCTGGGGCCTTTCGCCTGATCCGTTGACCGCAGACCTTGTGTCGACCGCGAGGACAACACTGGGTCGTCTTTAAACAACGATCGGAGGCTTTTACGCGGTTCAGGCGTCGATAACTGCCAGAGTGCCGTCGGGCAGCGGGCGCTGAAGCGCCTTGGCCGTCTCCCACGGCGCCGTCATCCAGGCCTCGATCTCGTCGGGCTGTGTCAGGATCACCGGCATGGCCTTGGGGTGAACCGCGCCGACCTCCGCGTTGGGTTCGGTCGTCAGGAAGGCGAAGACGTCGATCGTCTCCATGCCGGTTTTGACCTTGCGCACGCTTGTGTGGGCCTGAAGGTGAATGCCGGCGAAGAAGGCGAGGGGCTCGGGATCGTCCCCGGCGAGCTTGAACCAGACGGTTCGGTATTTGCCGGCGGCGTCCCGACCTGGTTCGCTGAAGGCCGTGAAGGGGACCAGACAGCGCGACGTTGGCGACAGATGCGGGCGCCAATGGCTGGAGCTGGTGTTGCGGACGTTGGTCGTGCCGCTGTCGGGCTCGAATTCCAAGATCTTCTGGAAATCGACCTCGCCGCCTTTGGCGCGCAACTTGTCGGCGCGCTTTGTCGCATTGTCGAAGATCATCTTCTTGGACGAAGGCATGCCCCAGCGCGCCGAAGCCAGAATGCGCTCGGGGCCCTCCCAGCGCACGATCGGCGCGGGATAGTCGGGATAGACGTCGCCCGGCGCGAGATTTCCGACGGTCGACCGCATCGCATTCGCCGCATCCAGTATGGCCTGGGGGCCAGAGCGCTGGCGGTACAGATTGCACATCAGGCTCTGGCCTTTTTCAGATCCGCAGCCAGGGATTTACGGTCCGCCTCATAGGTCGCCTCCGCCTCGTGACGCGCCTTGTTCAGCGTAGTCTGCTGGTCCTCGAAATCAGCCACCTCGGCCTGACGGCGCTCGTCCAGATCGGCCAGCGCCGTCTTCAGCTTTTCGATCCTGGCGGCCCTCGTCTTGGATGGTCCCGGAGGTTTGGCGGGTTTGGCCTTGGCGATCTTGCCGACATCGATCGCGAGGCCCCGCTCGATGACCTCGCCCGGAGAGGCCATGGCGGCCTCGTAATCCGGGCCGCCGGAAAGCTGGCTGGCTAGGCCGGTTGCGAACAGATCCTGCTTTGAGCCCCAGGCCCCCAACGCCTTGGGTCGCGAGGTGGTGGCGATGGTAAAGGCATGGAAACCGTCGGACCAGGTGAAGACCTTCAGCTTGGCCGCCATCTCAGTCGATCAGTCCGCGACGCTGCATGCCCATGTTGATGATGTCGGTCAGCGAAGCGATGACCTCCATGTCAAAGGCGTCCTCCGCTTCCGTCTCATCGGCAAATGAGCGTGGTTGGTTCTGGCGTAGGGTTGAAAGCCGCCAGGACGACTGGACCGCCTGCTGACGGGCCAGATGCTCGATGCGTTGAAGGCGAACGCCGGCGCGCGATCTGATGAGGGTCTTGCGTGTCGCCATCAGTCGGTCCTCCCGGCCGAACCCTGACACGCAGGCCGACGAATGTGGAGTCGCGAACGCGCAAAGACCGCGTTCGAGCGCCATCGCCAACAAGGTCAGGCGTCAGCGCTCCAGCTACGTCTGGCCTTGACTCATCGCGGACCTTCGCTGCGGCCGCTTTCGGGAACGTCGTTGGCGGTTCGGATTTGTGACAATTCGCCATATCGCCTTCAGGGTCGCCGCGAACTTCCCCCGACGATATAGCTCAAAGCTACTTCTGTGACAGCGATCGATAGAAGGCTTTGGGTCGGGCCGGATCAGGTTGATGCATGAAGCAATCCTGCAGCGCATCAATCGCCGACATCACGGTCTGAAGAGCGACAGCTGAATAGGCGCTGGTGCTGCCTGTCGCCCAATGGGAAATGAAGTTGCTCGAGATCGTCATACCGCGCTGCTCGAGCGCGGCTTCCTGCCCCGGGTCGAGCACTAGATCGCCGGCCTTCTTGTGAAGTTTGACGGCCTCCTGAATGGCGGCGAGGAGGCGTCCGACCATCTTCTGGTCGTCGTTAAAAGCCACGTCGAACGGCACGGGGATTTTGCAGCGGGTGATGATGTTGCCGAGTTGATATTCGAGGTACTGCCGGATGAACGGTGCCGCGTCCGCCGCCCGCCCTTGGTTGAGCAGGTCGTTGGTCCCGTCCCGGACCTTGTTGATGGCGCCGGACTGAGGAAGTACCGCCATCTGCGGGGAACCCTCGAGGCGCTGGTGCTGCCACTCGGTGCTGCCATTGTGTGCGTTGAACAGTTTCTCCAGCATCGTGTCATGGCTGAGGAGAATGATCTGGGGGCCATCGGCCACCCGGGGACGGGCGAACTGAAGGCGGATGACGTCGATAAGATTGAGCTGGTGTCCCGCGTCCAGGCTTGAGGTGACATCGTCGAGGATCATGAATTTGGGCGCACCCCCATAGAGAGAAGCGGCGGCCAAGTAGACAGACACGGCGAAACCGTTTCGGAAGCTCTCAGACAGGAGGGCTTGGGCCGACACATCCTGCAGCGACCAGAAGGCGGAGAGACTGATCGCCAACTCCTCTGTTCCCGGGCGTTTGGCCAGCGCAGGCACGACGGATTGACCCATGATCGCCTTGAACAGGTCGCGACAGACCGGCAGGACCTTCTCCAGCCGTTCGGTGGCCATGGCGCTCTCGGCGACCGCGAAGGCGGTATTGGCGCCGTCAACGAAGGTCTTGAGCCGTGCAGTCCGGGTTTCGTGCGCATGAGCGGCGGCTCTGATCGTCTGCTGTTGAGCGACGTCCCGCCAAGCCGTCTGGAGACGTCGGGCAGTCTCGATCGCAGTGGTGGCCGCGACAAGCGACGGCGGCAGCACCTTGGCCAACTCGTCCATCTCTGTTTGGGCCTCTTCAATGAGAGCCTTAAGACGTTTCGCGAGCGACAGGCGAAGGCCCGACAGGTCTGCGAACTCGGCCGCGGAAAGCTCACCCTTGGCCCCCCGGGTTCCCAGCTCCTTGGCTTGCGCGGCCTCGGCCTCGTCGAGATGGGCGGCGAACAGGGGGCTCAGCTCGAGCCAACCGCTCGTTGTCCAGGCAGTCACGGCCGCTTTGGTTTCCTCATCGACTTTTTCGTAGTCAGCGATCCGGGCTTGGACCAAATCCAAGACCGCGCCGTCGCCAGGCCGTTCACAGGCAGGGCAGGTGTTCGGCGTGGCCCATGTTCCGCTGGTCAGCACTTTCTCGGTGACCCGGTAGAGCTCGTTCAGCAGATCGCCTGAGGTCAGTGCCACAGCCGCATCCCGCCGGGCCACTATGTCCGCCAGAACGCTGACATCATCATCCGACGGCCCTTTCGCGGCCTCTGTAGTGAGCTCGGACCGCTTGCGGACTAGCTCGCTATGGCGCGTTTTCTTCTCGCCACCCTCTTCCGAGACAATCGTTTGAATACATGCATCAAGATCGATCTCACCGAAGGCCTTTCCGTCGCAGTGCTGCGCGAGGGCGGGAATGCTCTGGAGTGCACCGTGGCAGGCGGATTCGATTTCCGCCTGTGGAGCCGCCGGCTCCAGCGGAGTCTTCATCAGGGCCTCATAGTCAGCCGCGATTCGGGGATCCAGGTCACGGATTGCCTTGTCGGCGGCGTCTCTACGCGCGAGGACGGCCGACCGGTCTAAGTGATTGTTGAACGATCGGGTATTGGCCAAGGTGTCCAGAGCACCCCGCAACGTTGAATAGCGCGCCAGGCCCAGCAGGCCGGCGAAGTTGCGGCCGCGCGAAAGCGACGTGTCGTCGATGAACCGCTGGAAGGTTGTGCCGTCCAGCAGGACGAACTCGCGATGGAGCTCCGCCAACAGCGCTTCGCCGTCGATCCCGTTGGTGGCGTTGACAGTTCTGGTGCCGGCGCCGTCTAGGGTGACCGTGACCTTTGTCGAAGGTGACCCGTCTGTCGGCTTCACGGTGAGAGCGATCGTGCCGACACCGCCGGTGTGGAACCTGTTGAGATAGTAGTCTCGCCCCCTCTCGGTCGCGGCCAGGTTATCGAGCTTCGGGATGGATTTTCGCAGAGCGAAGGTCAGAGCGTCGAAGATCGAGCTCTTACCCACACCGTTCGGGGCTGAGATCGAACTAACCGCATCCGGCTTGAACTTCAGGACGAGCGGCGCGCCCTCGTTGTTGACGCCACGAAATCCCTCGATTTCGAGCTGTTCGAGAAACCAGCCGATCTGCACGGGACCAGGCGTCGGTGGGGCCTCGGGTGTTTCGTCCTGCACTACTGGCGCGGAGGGAGGCGCTTCTTCCGCGGGTGAGCCCCCGGCTTTCGATGCCGCCGCTTTGACCTCGGCTGCAAGCAATGCTGCCATGAGGTTGTCGAGGACCTCCTCGCGCTTCATCGCCGCCTCCGACAGGCGGGAGAGCAAAGGAGTCGCCGCTTCTGCAAGATCGGCGTCGAGTCCAGCGAGATAGGTGGCGAAGGTCGCCAAGTTTGCTTCGAATGGCGCGGTGTCCTGAAAGGCGAGCGTAGGTTTTGTCTTGGCCATGGTGCAACTTCTCCCCCGAGGTCTTCTATCGTGACCACCTGCAATTGCCACCCTTGATTGTAGGCGCATCTGGAGGCAGGCGATCAGGGGCGTCTCGGGACGTTGAACTCCGTCCTGTAGAATTTAGGGGGCGGGCAATCGAAATATGGTGTCGGTCAGACTCGACCGATCGATGACCCATGCGTTCGGCATCGGACACGGTGTCCAGTTTCAGATAGCTGCCGAATGTCCCCTCGTGGCGCTGTGCCGAAAAAACTCGCTGACCCCAGCGACCGTACAAGCGACCAACGTCTCGGCAATCACCTAAGCAATCATAAGGCCGGGTCCGGCACTTCAGGCAACGCCTCGCCGCCAGTCTCCGCCAGGTTCTCAAGTTCCTCTTCCCAGAACACGTCCTTAAACGTCAGCCAGCCGGGCTCACTTATCGCGGTCGCGTTGATCTCGGCGATGTCTTCGGCGTCGAGCCTCGATCGCCGTAGCTTGAACGTCTCTTCCTTGGGCCCAATGGTGTAGAGCTTGATCTGGGACCGGTCGCTCAGCAGACGCACCATGCTGCTGATCACCGCATGGTCGCAGCGCAGCCCAAAGTGGATCGCGGTGATGCGAAACGGCAGCTCTTCGATGCCGTTGTGGTCACGAACGTCACGCCACTCCCTCTCGTACCTCCACTCCGGGGACTTCGCGTAGAAATAGGTCTGGAGAACACGATCCTTGGCCGCAGCGTCATCTGAGCCTTTCCACAGCGCTAGATCGCTCGCTTTAACGGCTCGGGGCGCGCGATAGCTGACGGGCCCCACGTTCGGATGCTCCTGATCAGTCGTGTCGTACTCGATGCAGATCCCGCGATGCTCGTCTGCGTAGTGGCTCCACATCAACGCGGAGGACCAGGTGGCGGACACCATCGACCAGAAATGGGGGAGGTAGGCTCGATATTCATCTTCAGCCCAACCATCCATGTCTGAGACACCAATCGGGTCCCACTGTCGAAACAGCAGACGGTCGAGAGCCTCGTAGGCTCCGGCATCTTCCGCGCTCAGCTTTGTCCCCATAGCCCGAGTGTGCAGGTGACACTTTAGGTCCGCAATGGTTCGATTGCGGTCTTGGGCTCTTCTGTTGAAAGCGGACGTGGGCAAGTTGGTGACGTGACCCCCGTTTCT
>NZ_DLTK01000031.1:18298-19069 GCF_002500885.1 Brevundimonas sp. UBA7838 | reverse complement strand
GATCCGCATTCCCGCCCCCTCCCCTTTGGCCAACCGCGCGGCCGGCGGGGCATCGCTGGGCCGGTTCCGGCGCGGCGACCTGATCCACCGGCTGCTGGAACGCCTGCCCGAGATCGCGCCCGCCGACCGCCCCGACGCCGCCCGGCGCCTGCTGGCCCGCGAGACTGATCTGGACGAGGCCCAGCGCGCCGAGATGATCGCCGCCGCCTTCTCTGTTCTGAACGACGCCCGCTTCGCCCCGGTCTTCGGTCCCGGCTCCCGCGCCGAGGTCGCCCTGACGGGATCAGCACCCGACCTGCCGCCCGGCGTCGCCATCAACGGCCGCATAGACCGGCTTGTGGTCACGCCCGAGAAGGTTCTGGTCGTCGATTACAAGACCAACCGCCCCGCGCCAGACGCCGTTGAGGCGGTCGATCCCGCCTATGTGTTGCAGGCCGCCGTCTATGTCGCCGTGCTGAAGCGCCTCTATCCCGACCGCCCGGTCGAGGCCGCCCTGGTCTGGACCGACGGACCCAAGTTGATGCCCATTCCCGAAGCCCTGCTGGCGGCGGCGCTCGCGGGCAGTTGAATTGCCCGCGATTCGCTCCCACATCTGCGACCGAACCCGGACGCTCCGGCCAACATCAACCTGCGCTCAAGTAGCGAGGCGCCGCGCGCCGAGCGATAGCGCCCAAGGAGCCATTTATGGCGACAGTTAAAGTCACCGACGAAAGCTTCGACGCCGACGTCCTGAAATCCTCGACTCCTGTCCTGGTCGACTTCTGGGCCGAA
>NZ_DLTK01000031.1:0-18081 GCF_002500885.1 Brevundimonas sp. UBA7838 | reverse complement strand
CTGGGCCGAATGGTGCGGCCCCTGCAAACAGATCGGCCCGGCGCTGGAACAGATCGCCGACGAACTGGGCGGTCAGGTCACCGTGGCCAAAATCAACATCGACGACAGTCCCATGACCCCGTCCAAGCTGGGCGTGAAGGGCATTCCGACCCTGATGCTATTCAAGGACGGTCAGATGGCTTCGATGAAGGTCGGCGCCATGCCCAAGGGCAAGATCGTCGAATGGCTGGCCGAGGCCGGCGTCAAGGCCTGAGCCCTTTCGACCCTGTCAGATCAAGCGCCCGCCGGTCCGACCGGCGGGCGTTTTTCATGCTAGGATGGCGCCATGAGCGACGAAGACACCCCGAAGCCGGCTGACGACATCCCCGGCGAGACCCCCGTCCAAAAGGCTCTGCGCCTGAAGAATGCCAGGCTGGATGCGCGCACCAAGCCGCCGCGCGGCGGTCGCTTCCAGCGCGAACAGGCCGCCCGCATCGCCGCCGGCAAGTCCAAGCCCTGGATGACGCGCTAGACCGGCCAGGTTTCCTCGCTGGCGCCCAGGACCTCGCCGGCCAGATACAGTGATCCGCAGATGGCGACCCGGCCTGCGCCCAGGCGCAGCGCCAAATCCAGCGCCTCAGAAACCGATCCCGCAGGCGTCGCCGCCAGCCCATGCCCGCGCGCCACGGCCGCCAGGGCCGTCGGCTCGGCTGCAGCCCCGTCGAAGCCGACGGTGAAGACGGTGGCCTGGCTGTCCTTCAGCGCAGCGAAGAAACCGCCCGCATCCTTGTTGTTCAACATGCCGCAGATCAAGGCCAGGGGACGCGGCGCCCGCGCCTGACGCTCGGCCAGAAACGCCGCCAACGCCCGCGCCGCGTGAGGATTGTGCCCCCCGTCCAGCCACAGCTCCGCCTCCGCCGCCTTGGCCGCAGCGCCGTATGGACCCGCCGAAATCCTTTGCAGCCGAGCGGGCCAGCGCACACGCTTCAGCCCCTCGGCGATCGCAGCCTGGGGCAGGTCCAGTTCGACCGCCGCCGCCACGGCCAGGGCCGCATTGTCGATCTGGTGCGCGCCTGCCAGGGCCGGTGCCGGCAGGTCCATGAATAGTTCGGCCGTCTGGAACGCCAGACCGCCCCGCTCGGCCCAGGCATCGAAGTCGACGCCCAGCACGTTCAGCCGCGCATGGACGTCGGCGGCGCGACGTTCAATGGCGGCCATCGCCTCTTCCTTCTGGCGCGCGATCACGGCCGGCGCTCCAGCCTTCAGCACACCCGCCTTTTCCGAGGCGATGGCGGCCAGATCCGTGCCAAGGAACTCCGCATGATCGTAATCGACCGGCGCGATGACGCTGAGCAACGGCCGCTCGATCACATTGGTCGCGTCCAGCACCCCGCCCAGACCCACCTCGATGATGGCCAGGTCGGCGGGCGTCTCGGACATGGCCAGGAAGGCGGCGGCGGTGGTGCTTTCGAACACCGTGGCCTCGCTGTTCGTCTCGGCCATGACCGCCTCGATCCGGTCCAGGATCGCGTTCAGGTGGTCGTCCTCGATCAGCGTTCCAGCCAGCCGGATCCGCTCGTTGAACCGGACCAGATGGGGCGAGGTGTAGGCGTGCACCTTCAGCCCCGCCGCCTCGGCGATGGCGCGGATCAGGGCCACGATCGACCCCTTGCCGTTGGTGCCCGCCACATGGACCACTGGCGGAAGCTTGTGCTGCGGATCGCCAAGGGCCGCGCACAGCACGCGCATTCTTTCCAGCGAAAGGTCGATCCGCTGGGGGTGGCGCGCGCGTAGTCGTTCGGAGACGGGATCCATCCGCCTCCTTTACCCCCTGATTTCGAGAACCGCGACATGACTTCCAGGCCGCAGATCAGAACAGCGGCGCGCCTCGTCCTCGCGGCCGTCTTCCTGGGCGCAGGGGTGCTGCATCTGATGGTCCCCGGCCCGTTCGTGCGGATTACGCCGGCGTGGGTTCCGCAACCGGCCCTGGTCGTGGCCCTGACGGGGATCGCCGAACTGCTGGGCGCGGCAGGTCTGATGATCCCGCGCCTGCGGATTGCAGCGGGCTGGGCGCTGGCTGCCTACGCCGTCTGTGTCTATCCGGCCAATGTCCAGCACGCCGTGAACTTTATGACGTCGGGCGCAGGGTTAGGCTGGGCCTATCACGGCCCACGCCTGCTGTTTCAGCCGGTCATCGTCTGGTGGTGCCTGTGGGCCTCGAGCGCGATCGACTGGCCCTTCAGGCGGTCTCAGGCGGCGGCGCGGGCGCCGTCCATCAGCATGGACAGGATCTGACCCAGGGTGCGCGGCAGGTCGGCGCGGGTCACGACCCGGTCCACCATGCCCTTTTCCTGCAGATATTCGGCGCGTTGGAAGCCGGGCGGCAGTTTCTCGCGGATGGTCGCCTCGATCACGCGCGGTCCGGCGAAGCCGATCAGGGCCCCCGGCTCGGCCAGATGCACATCGCCCAGCATGGCGTAGGAGGCCGTCACCCCGCCCGTCGTCGGGTCCGTCAGGACCACGGCGTAAGGCAGTCTGGCGTCTTTCAGCTCCTCGATCGCCAGGGTGGTGCGCGCCATCTGCATCAGCGACAGGGCGCCCTCCTGCATCCGCGCGCCGCCGGCGGCGGTGAAACAGATCAGCGGAACCTTGCGGCTCACCGCCTCGCGCGCCGCCTTGATGAACGCCTCGCCCGCCGCCATACCCAGCGACCCGCCCATGAAGGTGAAGTCCTGGACGATCACAACCGCGTTTTGACCGCCGACCGAACCATAGCCGATGGCCATGGTGTCCTTGCGGCCCGCAGCCTTGCGCGCGGCGTTCAGGCGATCCTTGTAGGATTTGCCGTCCGAGAATTTCAGCGGATCTTCCGGCACGTCCGGCGTATCGATGGACTGGAAGACGCCGCCGTCGAAGGTGGCCTTCAGGCGCGTCGGCGCATCGATGCGCATATGCCGACCCGACGGGGTCACCCAAAGGGCGGCCTCCAGATCCGAGCGATACAGCATCTCGCCGCTGTCGGGATCCTTGACCCAGAGATTGTCCGGGGTGTCGCGGCGCGACACGATCTTGCGGACGCCGGGCGCAAAGCGGCTCAGCCAGCCGCCGCGCTTTTCCTGAGGCTTGGTCTTGTCGTTCATCCGCGCGCTCTTAGACGGTTTCCGCCACGGAAGCACTAGCGGCGACGGATCGAACCGCATCGCCCAGCGCCTTCACCCGGGCCAGAACGCGCGCCGCGACGGGTTCGTTCGCCTCCAGCGCCGCCGCCACCTCGTCCACCAGGGCCGAGCCCACGACCACCGCATCGGCGACGCGCGCGATCTCGGCGGCCCGTTCCGGCGTCTTGACCCCGAAGCCGACCGCGACCGGCAGGCCCGAGGCCTTGCGCACCCGCTCTACGGCCGGCGCCACCACATCCGCGTTCGCTTCCTTGACGCCCGTCACGCCCGCGACAGCGACGTAATAGACGAAGCCCGAGGTGCCTTGGACAACGATCTTCAGCCGGTCGTCATCCGAGGTCGGCGTCGCCAGGCGGATCAGCGAGATCGAAACCTTATCCAGCGCCTCGATCAGCGGCCCGGCCTCTTCCGGCGGACAGTCCACCACGATCAGCCCGTCGATGCCGCAGTCGGCGGCATAGGCGGCGAAGGCGTCATAGCCCAGGCTCTCGATCGGGTTCAGATAGCCCATCAGCACGATGGGTGTGGCGTCGTCGCCCTTACGGAATTCCTTGGCCAAATCCATGGTCGAGCGCAGGCCGAAACCCGCCGCCATGCCCCGGATCGCCGCCCGCTGGATCGGAGGCCCCTCGGCCATCGGATCGCTGAACGGAAAGCCCAGTTCGATGATGTCCGCGCCCGCAGCCGGCAGGCCGTTCAGGATCGTCAGCGCCTCTTCACGCGACGGATCGCCGCCCATCACATAGGGAATGAAGGCCGCACGGCCCTCGGCCTTCAGCGCCTTGAAGCGCGCGTCGATACGGGCGGTGGTCATTGTTGCGGCGATCCGGCGGCGGCAGGCGGTGTCGCGGCCGCGGCAGCCGCGCACACGTCGCCCGGAATGGTGGCGAAGCCCAGATAGCCGGGAAGTTCGGCGACGGCGGTCTTGGTGGTGTCGTAGAAGGCGACCATCTGCATGCCGTCGCAGCCGCCGGCCTCGCGGCGCTTGATGAAGACGACGCGGTTGTCGTCGCCGCCGGCGGCCAGCCAGTTCTTGGTTTCCAGATCGGCGATATAGGCGTCGGCCAGAGCGCCGATCTGGCCCAGCTGTGCGGTCACGCAATAGGCCCGCCCCGTCAGATTGTTCAGCCCTCCGCAATCGGGCGACAGCTCCGCGCCGGGCAGTAGGCCGACGTCGGCCGGACCGCCTTGCGGCGCAGCGGGGGCTGGCGTCGGGGTAGGCGTCTGGGCCTGCGCAGCGGCGGCGGACAGGCTCAGGACGGCGGTCGCCGCAAGAAGGGTACGGATCACAGGTTCACTCCCAGATGTTTGGCGACCTGGAAGATGTCCTTGTCGCCGCGCCCCGACATCAGCAGGACGACGTCGCCGCCCTTGCCGACTTCGCGCGCCACTTCGCCCGTCCGCGCCAGGGCGTGGGCCGGTTCCAGCGCCGGAATGATGCCTTCCAGCTTCGAGCACAGCTGGAACGCCTCCAGCGCCTCGTTGTCCGTCGCCGAACGATATTCCGCCCGGCCGATGTCGTGCAGCCAGGCATGTTCCGGACCGATGCCCGGATAGTCCAGCCCGGCCGAGATCGAATGGCCCTCGACGATGTTGCCGTCTTCGTCCTGAAGCAAGTACGTCCGGTTGCCGTGCAGCACGCCCGACCGCCCGCCCTTCAGCGAGGCCGCGTGATCCGGCGTATCCAGACCATGGCCGGCCGCTTCGACGCCGATCAGCCGCACGCCCTCGTCCTCGATGAAGGGGTGGAAGGCGCCGATGGCGTTCGAGCCACCGCCGATGCAGGCGACCACCGCTTCGGGCAGCTTGCCTATCCGGGCCATCGACTGGCTCTTGATCTCCGTGCCGATCACCGACTGGAAATCGCGCACCATGGCCGGATAGGGGTGCGGACCCGCCGCCGTGCCGATGATGTAATAGGTGTCCGAGACGTTGGTGACCCAGTCGCGCATCGCCTCGTTCATCGCGTCCTTAAGGGTCGCGGCGCCCGCCGTGACCGAGAAGACTTCCGAGCCCAACAGACGCATGCGGAACACGTTCGGCTGCTGCCGCTCCACGTCCACCGCGCCCATATAGACGGTGCAGGGCAGGCCAAAGCGCGCCGACACGGTCGCCGAGGCGACACCGTGCTGACCCGCGCCGGTCTCGGCGATGATGCGGGTCTTGCCCATGCGACGGGCCAGCAGGATCTGGCCCATGCAGTTGTTGATCTTGTGCGCGCCCGTATGGTTCAGGTCCTCGCGCTTCAGCCAGATGTTGGCGCCGCCGAAATGTTCGGTCAGGCGCTCGGCGAAATACAGCGGGCTTTCGCGACCGACATAGTGGGTCAGAAAGCTGTCCAGCTCGGCCTGGAAGCTGGGGTCCGCCTTGGCCGCCTTATAGGCCGCATCCAGCTCGTGGATCAGCGGCATCAGGGTCTCGGCCACGAACTGACCGCCGTACGGACCGAAGCGACCCTGCGCGTCCGGCCAGGCGTAGGCGTTCGACAGCGACTGGGTGGAATCGGCGGCTTGAATGGGGGCCACGATGGGGGTTTGGGCGTTCACGGTTTCGACTTTCACGCGGAGAGGCGTCGCAATTACGACCGGCGCGCGTTTTGGATGAAGGTCGCGATCCGGTCGGCGTCCTTAACACCCGGCGCGCTTTCCACGCCAGAGGACACATCGACCATGGGCGCGCCCGTAATCCTCAGCGCCTCGGCCACATTGTCCGGGTTGAGACCGCCCGCCAGGAACCACGGATGGCGAAAGGTGCGACCAGCCAGCAGGGTCCAGTCGAAAGCCACTCCATGCCCTCCACTGTAGAAGGCCCCCTTGGGCGCTTTGGCGTCCAGCAGCAGGTGGTCTGCCGACGCTTCCATCGCCTCCAGTCCGACCACATCTTCTGCGCCGGACACCCCCACCGCCTTGATCACTGGAATTTCCCAGTCGGTCCGTGCGTTGCGAATCTGAAGCGGCGTTTCGCGACCATGCAGTTGGATCATGTCGGGCCGAAGATCATGAACCAGATCGTCCATCTCAGGACCGACCATGTCGGCAAACAACAATACGGTTTTCGCTCGGCCGCGCGCCCGATCCACCAGCCGCTTCGCTAAGGCCGGCCCGGCGTACCGCGGACTAGCCTTGACCATCACGAAGCCGACGAAATCCGCCCCCGCATCCAGCGCGGCATCCAGCGTGTCCGGCGTGGTCAGGCCGCAGATCTTGATCTTGGTGGTCATCCCTCGACCTGCGCGTTCGATCCCGCAGGCGTCAAGAGCTTCAACCCAGGCTCTCGGGCGCCGTGAAGATCGAGGCGACCTCGTCCGCCGTCGCCAGCCGCCACTGACCGGGCGCCAGATCGGCGGGCAGGCCCAGTCCGCCCAGCCGTTCGCGATGCAGGGTCTCGACATGGTTGCCGGCGGCGGCGAACATCCGGCGCACCTGATGATAGCGCCCCTCCGTCACCGTCAGCAGGGCCTCGGTCGGCGACACCACCTCCAGCACCGCCGGCGCCAACGGCTTGTCCTCGCCCTCCAGCACCAGCTCGCCCGAGGCGAACAGCGCGCCTTCCGTTCCGGTCAGCGACCGCGCCAGACTCGCCCGGTAAACCTTGGCCACATGGCGCTTGGGACTGATCACCCGGTGTAGCAGATCCCCGTCGTCGGTCAGCAGCAGCAGGCCCGTCGTCTGCTTGTCCAGCCGTCCGATGGTCGAGATGGCGGGATCGCGCGCCCGCCACCGTCCCGGCAGGATGTCATAGACCAGCGCCCCCTCTTCCTTGTGCGAACAGGTCATGCCCAGCGGCTTGTTCAGCAGGATCACCAGCCCCTGCACCGGATCCAGCGGCTCGCCGTCGATCTCCATTCGCGTGGGCAGGTCCGGCATCACCGCAATGCGTTTGGACACGTCCGTCAGGTCCGCCCCGTCCAGCACGATGCCGCCCGCCTTGGCCATCCGCGCCATTTCGGCGCGTGATCCATAGCCCATCGAGCCCAGCAGACGATCGACCCTCGACGTCGGGGTTTTCTTCATGCGCTACCGCCCTTCGGACTGCTTGAGCGCGGTCACTTCACCGCCTCGAACAGCTTGTAGCCACCCGCCTCGGCGACCAGCCGCACCCGCTTGAACGCCGCGTTCAGCTCGGCCTCATAGGGCAGGTGCCGGTTGGCGACGACCCAAGCGACGCCGCCCTTTTTGAGCAACTCGGCCGCCTTCCGGATAAAGGCCTGACCCAGCCGCCGGTCCTCGGCCCCGCCGTCATGGAAAGGCGGATTGCTGACGACGAAATCCTTGTCGCCCTTGGCCTCCAGGGTGCGGGCGTCTGACCACCAGCCCTTGGCGCGGTCGTCCTCGATATTGCGTCGAGCGGCCTGGATGGCGCGACGGTCCAGATCGACCATCTTCAGCTTGGTCACGGCGGGCGAGCGCAGCACCACGATCGACAGTGCGCCGTAGCCGCAGCCCAGGTCGATCCCCTCACCCTTCATCGCCGGCAGATGTTCGGCCAGCAGCGCCGAGCCCGGATCGATCCGGTCCCAGGCGAATATGCCGGGCTGGGACCAGGCTTCCAGTCCCGGCACTATCTGCGGCCCGCCCGCGGCGATGGCCTCGTCCAGCCCCTCGACCGTTTCGGGTCGAATGACGATGCAGCGGCGATGGTGCGCCTTGGCGGTCTCGGCGACGTCGAGGCCGAACGTCTTCAGCTCCTTGGCCAGGCGCGATCCGCCCTTGTCCTTGGGCGCCATGACGTCCAGCCGTCCGCCGACCTTCAGCGCCTTCAGCGCCAGGGCCAGCACATAGCGCCGCTCCAGCACGCCGGGCGGGGCGTAGATCATGACGCTGTCGGCCGAGCTCGGTTCCTGCGCCTCCAGCGCAGCGGAGTCCGGAATCAGGGGCGAGGTTTGGATTGCGTCGCCGGGCGGATCGAAGACGACCGGCGGGCGGCCGTACAGAAGCGTGGTCATGGCCTCAGAATCCCGCCTGCAACAGCGCCAACCCTAAAACCCCGACCACGATCCGCCACCAGGCGAAGACGCCGAAGCCGCGCCTGGACACGAAATCCAGCAGGAACCGCACCACCGCCAGGGCCGAGATGAAGGCCACGACAAAACCCACGACGATCAGGCCGATGTCGCTGAAATCCAGCGTCTTGTGGTTCTTCAACAGGTCATAGGCCACCGCCGCCCCCATGGTGGGCAGGGCCAGAAAGAAGCTGAACTCGGCCGCCGACCGCTTGTCGGTCTTCAGCAGCAGCCCGCCAGCGATGGTGGCGCCGGACCGCGACACGCCGGGGATCATGGCCAGGCACTGGAACAGGCCGATCAGGAAATAGATTCGCATCGGATAGGCCTCGGCGTCCAGCCAGCGGGGCTTCTTGTCCATCCGGTCCAGCAGCAGCAGGATTACCCCGCCGACGATCAGGGCGATGCACACCACCTGCGGCGTCTCGAACAGCACCGTCTTGATGAAGTCATAGGCCAGGAAACCGATCACGACAGCCGGCGCGAAGGCGACCAGCAGCCCGATCAGGAACCGGCGCGCCTCGGCGTCGAAGGGCCAGCGCGTCGCCAGGGTCCACAGCTTTTTGAAATAGACGCTGACGATGGCCAGCAAGGCGCCCAGCTGGATCACGATCTCGAAAGTCTTGCCCGCGCTCTCGAAGCCCATGAAGTGGCCCAGCAGCAGCATATGGCCGGTGGACGAAACGGGAATGAACTCGGTCAGCCCCTCGACCAGACCCAGAATGATGGCGGCAAGCCAGTCCGACATGAGACCCTCGAAAACCAATGCGCCCGGAACGCGCCGCGCCCGGATGCCTTCCCCCTAGAGCATGATCGTTTCGGACGGAACGACCCGTTTGGGCCAGCGGTTGGCTTTCAGCCACGATTGCGCGAGAAGAAGCCGACAATGACGACGCCCGCCCCCGCCCCCGCCTCGCTTGACGACGCCCATCTGGCCACGCGCCGCATCACCCGCCTGTCGGTCGGGGTCGCGGTGGCGCTGATCGCGATGAAGGCCTTTGCGCTGGGCGCCTCAGGATCCGTCTCCATCCTGGCGACCCTGGCGGATTCGGTTCTGGATCTGGCGGCGTCGCTGACCACCTTCTTCGCCGTGCGCTGGGCCGCCGCCCCGGCCGACGAGAACCACCGCTATGGCCATGGCAAGGGCGAGGCCCTGTCAGCCCTGGTCCAGGCCGGGCTGGTCTTCGCCTCGGCCATCTTCATCGCTTGGGAGGGGGTTCAGCGCATCTTCGATCCCCGTCCCCTGACCGCCGGCTTGTGGGCGAGCGGAATCGTGGTCGCCACCATCGTCATTACGGCCTGGCTGGTGTGGATGCAGACCCAGACGCTGAAGAAGACCGGCTCTGTCGCCGTCGCAGGCGACCGCGCCCACTATGCGGCAGACCTTGCCGCCAACGTCGTGGTGCTGGTCGGCGTCATCTCGGGCGCCTTCCTCGGCGCGCCGGGACTGGATGCGGCCGCAGGCATCGTCGTCGCCGTCTGGCTGTTCTGGGGCGCGACCGGCATGTTGAAGGCCGCCGCCGATCACCTGCTCGACCGCGCCGTGCCCGAGGCCGACCGCGCCGCCATCACCAAGGCCGTGCTGGCCGCCCCCCAGGTCTTCGGCGTGCATCAACTGCGCACCCGCATGTCTGGTCAGGTGATGATGATCCAGATGCATGTCGACCTGGACGCGCACCAGACGCTGGACGCGGCCCACGCCATCGTCGTCGCCGCCGAGAACCGGGTGCTGGCCCAGTATCCCGCCGCCGACATCCTGATCCACGCCGACCCGCGCGGTCACGCCCGTCCGCAGCCCGCGATCCCGGCCACGGCTCTCGCCGACCCGCAAACCGCCCCCGCCCCGACCGGCCCCGCGCCCAAGGGGCCGTGGTCCTGACCTTGCGTCCAATTTGAATGCAGTAAACGCGCATTAACGGGTCCGGGCGCATCACCCTTAGATGGCCGACCCTTGCGTTCTCTTCCACTTCGCCTTCCAGCCCGCCTCGCGCGCCGCGCGACTGGCGTTGGGCGAGGCGCGGATCGAATGGACCGACACCCCGGTCCGTCCGTGGGAAGACGATTGCCCGGTCAACGACTTCAATCCGTCCGGCCTGCCGCCGGTGATCCAGACGATGGATCGCGGCCGTCCGCTGGTGCTGTGCGAACTGCCCGCCATCCTGGGCTGGATCGAGGATCAGCAAAAGGGCCCGCTACTGCTGCCCGCCGACCTCGCCGAACGGGCCGAGGCGCGCCGCCTGACCGGCTGGTTCGAGCGCCGCTTCATGGACGAGGTCGACGCCGTCCTGCTGCACGAGCGGATGGAAAAACCCCTGCTCAAGCTGGGCCCGCCCGAAGCCCGCGCCCTGCGCGACGGGCGAGACGCCCTGAAATCCCATCTCGCCATGCTGGAGGATCTGGTCGCCGCCCGCGACTGGCTGGCCGGCCGTCGTCTGTCCCAGGCCGACCTGATCGCCGCTGCTCACCTGTCGGTGCTGGACTATTTCGGCGAAATCCAGTGGAAGACCTGGCCCGGCCTGAAGACTTGGTACTCCAAGCTCAAATCCCGCCCCTGCTTCCGCCCCCTGCTCGCCGACCGCTTCGTCGGCGTGCCGCCGTCCGCGTGGTATGCGGACCTGGATTTTTAAAGCGCCTCGGCGCCCAACCGGGCGATCCACAGTTTGGCGCGATTAAGCAGCTCGTCCTTGCGCCTCAAGTTTGAGATGTCTTCCGGCAGACGGTCCAGCTGTTCGAAGCGAAAATCCTCGGGTGTGTGCGCCTTCCACGCCGCCTGAAGCGACCGATACGGACTGCCGCCGTGGCGCAGCGCGAACCACAGGCCGTTCTGCTCGGTGTCGATGTGGCGGCTCTTGCCGACCCAGACCTGACCCGTCGCGCTGCAGATCACGGCATATACCCCGGCGATGGTCACGCGCTCCTTATACTCGGCGATCAGGCTCTTGCGATTTGTCGGGGTCATGGCGCTCTCTTATTTATCCGGGTATAAAAATGACAGACAATTTCACCCGGTTAAATACATGAGCGACGAAGATCGCGATCTGGTCCTGTTCGACGGCCCTCGACGCGTCGCCAAAGGCCCCGACGCCGCCGTGGCTGCCGCTTTCCGCAAGGCCCTGGCGGCCTCGTCTCACGCCGCGCTGCGCGTGTTCGATCTGGCTACGGGTCGGCCGGTCGACCTGGACCTCAGCGAACAAGAACCGGCTCCGGCTCCAAAGCGCGGCCGTCCGCGTTTGGGCGTCGCCGCGCGCGAGGTCACGCTTTTGCCCCGGCATTGGAACTGGCTCGCGACCCAGCCGGGCGGCGCCTCGGCCGCCCTGCGCCGTCTGGTGGAACAGGCCCGCGGGACCGGCGCCGACAACGATGCACGCCGCCGTCGCACCGACGCCGCCTACGGCTTCATGGTCGAGATGGCCGGCGACGCCCCCGACTTTGAGGAGGCCAGCCGCGCGCTGTTCGCCGGCGACCGCGATCGTCTGGTCGCCCTGATCGCCCCTTGGCCCACTGACATTCGGGCCCAGATTCTCGAACTGTTCGACGGTGCGGCGGCATCCGGCGACTGACAAAGACGTCTCTTCGCCAATGCGTCCAAATGAGACTTCATGCTATCCCCCGCCCCGTGTCCGACCGCCTGAAAACCTTCATCCGCCAGCGCGCGGCCGAGCTGGGCTTCGATGTCTGCCGGTTCGCCTCGGCGGCCGACGCCTGGCCGGCGGGCGAGCGGCTGCGGCGCTTCGTGGACGAGGGCCGGCATGGCGACATGGAATGGATGCAAACGACGCTGGACCGCCGTCAACACCCCACCGCCATGTGGGACGAGGCCCGGACCGCCATCGTCTTGGGCATGAACTACGCTCCTGAGCATAACCCGCTGGATCAGCTGGCCGACCGGTCGGCCGGCTACATCTCGGTCTATGCGCGTGGCGACGACTATCACGAGGTCATCAAGGGCCGGCTGAAACAGCTGGCCGGCCAGATCGCCGCCCGCAATGGCGCGGGCATCAAGGTCTTCGTCGACACCGCCCCCCTGATGGAAAAGCCGTTGGCCCAGCGCGCCGGCCTGGGTTGGCAGGGCAAGCACACCAATCTGCTCAGCCGCACCCACGGCAACTGGCTGTTCCTCGGGACCATCCTGACCGCCGCCGAGATCGCGCCGGACGCGGCCGAGAGCGAACACTGCGGCCGCTGCACCGCCTGTCTAGACGCCTGCCCGACGAACGCCTTCCCCGCCCCGTTCCAGCTCGACGCCCGGCGCTGCCTGTCCTACCTGACCATCGAGTTCGCCGGTCCCTGGCCGGTCGAGTTCCGCACCCTGACCGGATCGCGCATCTATGGCTGCGACGACTGTCTGGCGGTCTGCCCTTGGAACAAGTTCGCCCAGGAAGCTCGCGAAATCCGGCTAATGCCACGCGAGGCCTTCGAAAGCCCGCGCCTGTCCGACCTGCTGACGCTGGACGACGCCGCCTTCCGCGCCCTGTTCACCAAGAGCCCGGTCAAGCGCATCGGCCGCGACCGCTTCCTGCGGAACGTGCTCTACGCCGTCGGCAACTCGAACGACCCGTCCCTGATCGAACCGACGCAGGCGCTGTCGGCCGACCCCTCGTCCCTGGTGCGCAGCGCGGCGGTTTGGGCCCTGTCGCAACTCACGCCCCCCGACGACTTCGCGGCCCTGGCCAAGGCGACGACCGAGACCGATCCTCAGGTTCTAAGCGAATGGCGGCGCGCTTGAGGTCTAGGTCCCGCTTCGCAGCGAGTCGACGGATTGCGTGAGGGTCACCCCATGGCCGTGCCGACGCCCGATCCGCCGCCAGGCACCTTGGCCACGTCGAGCAGTTTCAGGCGGAAGATCAGCACGGAGTTGGCGGGGATCTTGGGATTACCCTGCTCGCCATAGCCTAGCTCGGGCGGGACATAGAGCAGCCATTCGTCGCCGACGCGCATCTTCTGCAGCGCCTCGGTCCAGCCCTTGACGACCTCCTCGGGCGTGAACACCGCCGGCGCGCCGCGTGCGAAGGAGCTGTCGAACACGCTGTTGTCGACCAGCTTGCCCTCGTAATCGACCTTGACCAGGTCGTTGCGGTCCGGGCTGACGCCGCCGGCCGGTCCCGCCTGCACCACCTTGTATTGCAGGCCGCTGGGCAGGGTTTGGACGCCCTCTTCCTTGGCGTTCTTGGCCATGAAGGCGGCCGCCTCGGCCTTGCCCGCGTTCGGATCGACCGGCTCGGCCTGGCCGCAGCCCGACAGCAAGAAGGCCGCGACGATTGCCGCCTTACCCCATCCGAAGTTCATAGCCGCGTTCCTTCAAGGCCTCGCCGATCTCGTCGGCGTGGGCGCTATCGCGCGTTTCGACCATGATGTCGAACTCGGCGCCCTTGGCCGGCACGTCCAGCGCCAAGCGGTTGTGGACCACGTCGATGATGTTGCCGCCCAAGCCGCCGATCACCGCCGCCATGGCCGACAACATGCCCGGCCGGTCGTCGCCCAGGATGCGATAGACGATCAATCTCCGCTCACGGACCATCTCGCGGTTCAAGACGACCGCCAGCATCCGCGCATCGATGTTGCCGCCGCACAGCTCCAGCCCGACCTTCATCCCCTTGAACCGCTCGGGATAGGCCAGAAGCGCCGCCAGACCGCCCGCGCCGGCGCCTTCGGACACCGTTTTCTCATAGGTGACATAGGTGGCGACGGCCCGTTCGAAGTCGGCTTCATCGCAGACGAAGACCTCGTCCACCAGCGGGTCGGCCAGGGCGAAGGGAATGTCGCCCACGGCCTTGATGGCGATGCCCTCGGCGATGGTCTGGCCGGTGCAGACCGGCGGCTTACCCGCCCGTTTGGCGGTGAAGGAGGGATAGCGCGCGGCCTCGACGCCGAAGACCTTGATGTCCGGCTTCATCGCCTTGGCCGCGATGGCGCAGCCCGCAATCAGCCCGCCGCCGCCGATGGGGATGATCAGGGCCTCGACCTCGGGCGCATCCTCCAGAAGCTCTATCGCGCAGACGCCCTGACCCGCCACGATGCCTTCGTCGTCGAAGGCCGAGACGAAGACGTAGCCCTTTTCCGCTTCTAGCCGCTTGGCCGCTTCGGTCGAACCGGTGAAGTCCAGCCCCTCGATCACCACGGTCGCCCCGTGCGAGCGGGTGCCGTTGATCTTGGCGAAGGGCGTGCCCTCGGGCATGACGATGGTCACGGGCACGCCCAGCCGTCCGCCGTGATAGGCCAGGGCCTGGGCGTGGTTGCCGGCGCTGGCGGCCACCACGCCTCGCTTCATCTCCTCGGGGCTCAGCATCAGCAACCGGTTCAGGGCGCCGCGCTCCTTGAAGCTGCCGGTGAATTGCAGATTGTCGAACTTCACCCAGACCTCGGCCCCCGTCAGCTGCGACAGCTTTCTGGAATAGCGGGTCGGGGTGCGGTCGACCGCGCCCGCGATCCGGGTGCGCGCGGCTTGGATATCGGCGAAGGTGACGGTCATACGGGGCGTTTCCGAGCTGTCGCGCCTCGACGAATGGGCACGTTGTCCGGCCTGTTTCGCGCGTTGTCGGGTCCGGGTCCAGAGGGGGAATCTTGAGCGTGGAAGTCGCCCGGCCTGTCGTGCGATAGTGGGGGAAGTCGTCCCCCACGACCCCGAAATCCCGGAGGAAGCCCCATGTCGATCCGTTCGTTCGCCGCCCCTGGCCTGGCTCTCGCCCTGACCGCCGCAGCCCTCTCCGCCTGTGCGCCCACTGCTGGCGGCGGCCTGCCGAACGGGGGTCCGGCCGCCTTCAACGAGGCCGATTTCGGCTGGTCCCAAATGCCCGGTCGCAACAGCATCCAGGGCCAGATCGCCTTCGCCCGGGACGGCAAGGCCTTCGATTGCGTCGCCAGTGTCGGCCTGACTCCGGACACCCCCTACACGCGCGCCCGCATTCGCACCCTGTACGGCTCGACTCAGCGCGCGGCCGTGCCCGCCGCCGTCGTTCGCGCCCGCACCGTCGCCGACGCCAACGCCGATTATCGCAACTATGTCCGTTCCGAGCGGTGCGAGAACGGTCGTTTCCGCTTCGACGGCCTGCCCGATGGCGGCTGGTTCCTGATCGTGCCGGTCACCTCGGGCGACGCGCCCCTGGTGCTGATGCAGTCGGTGCAGACGCGCGGCGGCCGGGTCGTCTCCGTCACCCTGTGACCCGCGTGCCCCTTCTCACGAAGATGCGACCCCGGTAACGCGGATCGCCATCTTCTGACCACGAGCGCCCCGGACTGATCGCTGCTTCTGTGCGAGAGTTCGGGGAGCTTTTTTCTTGTCCCAACACAATATCATAGGATCCGAGGCCTTTACGCGAGGGCCGTCGGTCATCATCCGCAAGTACAAGGCGGGCGGCATGCGGCGTCGCCGGTCCAAGACCATCGCGACCTTCATCGCCGGCGCGGGCGCCATGCTGGTGGTGGGCGCCGTCGCCGTCGCGGCCGTCTATGGCCCCGCCCTGGCGGGCGGCTGACATTGCGGGCTGGCCGTCAGGCCAGCCACACCATCATGCGCGTATCGGCCTCGGCCCGACGCGCCCGGCTCCACGCCCGGCGCGTCTCGCCGGTGTAGAGGAAGCCCGCCTTTTCCAGCACGCGGCCAGAGGCCGGATTGTCGGCGAAATGGCCGGCGACCAGCGCCCGGCGCTTCCACTTTCGGCTGGCCCAGACCAGGGCGGCGTCCAGCGCCTCGGTGGCGAAGCCCCGACCCCAGTATTCACGCCCGATCCAATAGCCGGTTTCCGGCACCCGATCCTCGCCCTCGAACAGACCGATGACGCCGATGGGCCCCACGTCCTCATGGTCGATGACGAAGGTGTTGGCTCGCCTGGGATCTTGCGAGGCGACCTGCAGCACGAAGTCGTCGGCGTCGCGCATCTGGAATGGATGCGGCATCCGCTTGGTCATGCGCGCGATGTCCAGGTCGTTGGCCAGGGCGGCGATGCGCGGCGCATCCTGGGGCGCGGGCGCGCGCAGGATCAGGCGCCGGGTCTCGACGACAGGAGAGGTTTCGATGACGCACATGGGCGTTGCCTCGGATTGTCGACCATCTCCTTGAAGGGCTCGGACGGTCTTCGAGGCGGGGAAACGCAAACGGGGAGCCTGGTGATCCAGACTCCCCGCGGATTATCATCCCTGGTCCGGATCGGCTGCTGGCAGGAGCAACGCGATCCGGGAAGGTCCAGACTGCGTTACTCGGCGGCCATCGCCTGAGCGGCGTCGTCATTGGCCGCGAGGATCGACACGTAACAACGGCCGCCACGTTTGGTGGTGAATTTCACAGCGCCGTTCGTCAGGGCGAACAGAGTGTGGTCGCGGCCCATGCCCATGTTCTCACCGGCGTGGAAGGTGGTGCCGCGTTGGCGCACGATGATGTTGCCGGCAAGCACGCGCTCGCCGCCATACTTCTTCACGCCAAGGCGCTTCGACTCGGAGTCGCGACCGTTACGCGACGAACCACCGGATTTCTTGTGAGCCATCTTGCCGCTCCGTACTTTCTTGGTGCGCTACCGACCTTTCGGCCTACTTGAGCGCGTCCGTAACTTAGGTCTGGCGCCGAGGCGCCGGTGAATGTCTTAGGCTTCGTCGCCGGCGGCTTCAGCCTTGGGCGCAGCCTTCTTCTTGGCCGGCGCCTTCTTGGCGGGAGCCGAGCTCTCGACCACGACGCCCTTGACCTCGGCGCCGTCCACGTCGGTCACGACCGTCTCGGTCGAACCCAGCGAGGAGGTGGCGTCACGAGCGGCCAGGTTGCGAGCGCGCAGGTTGATCTCGGCCTTGGTGGTCAGATCGACCTTGCCGTCCCACTTGGCGGTCTCGCCGGCGCCTTCGATGCCGGTGATGCGCAGGACCGATTCCATCTGGCGATGGCCGTTCGTGCGGCGATAGCCCTGGCGACGGGTCTTCTTGAAGATCTTGATCTTCTCACCCTTTCGGGTCTCGACCAGGGTCGCGCCGACGAAGGCGCCGTCGATCAGGGGAGCGCCCAGGGTCACGCCCTTGTCGCCGCCCAGCATCAGGACGCTGTCGAACTTCAGCTCAGCGCCGGCGTCGCCGTCGAGCTTTTCGACGACGATGGTGTCGCCCGGTTGGACCCGGTACTGCTTGCCGCCGGTCTTGATCACCGCGTACATGTTGAAGCCTCAGCGCAAACGCAAAAAAAGATACGCCCCCGGAGAGGGCCCCGGCGGCGAAGAGCGGCGACATATACGGAAGGGTGTCGGAGAGTCAACGCCGAACCGGGCGGAAATTCAGCCCCGGACGGATTATCCCCGCTGTCGCCGCGCCTTGAACTCAGTCCAGGGCGCAGATGTCCGGCAGGCCCCTCAGCGTCCCGGCGTGGTCCAGGCCATAGCCAACCAGAAAGCGGTTCGGCGCCTCCCAGCCGACAAAGTCCGGCTCGGGCGCGCGGGGCTTGGGCCAGGGCTTCCTGGCGAAGACGCAGGTCAGGACTTCGGACGCGCCGGCGTCCTTGGCGATGCGCACGGCCTCCGCCAGCGACAGGCCGGTATCGAACACGTCGTCCAGTATCAGGACGCGGCGGCCCGCGATCGGGCGCTGGAACGGGGCATAGACGTCAATCCGGCCCCGGCTGGTCTGCTCGTCGCCATAGGAGGCCAGCCACAGGGCGTCGAAACGGACGTTGCGGCCAACGCGCGACAGGGCGCGGGTCAGGTCGGCGGCGAACCACAGGCCGCCGGTCAGCAGCACGGCGGCGACCGTGTCGTCGTCGATGACGGGCGCGATGCGCTGGGCCAGGTCGGCGACGATGCGCGCCACCTCGGCCTCGGACAGAAGAACGGTCGGCGTCGGGGAGGGATCAGCCATGATGCGAGGCCGATACCGCCTCACCATGCCCCTTGTCCACAGCCCCGACCGGTCGCGCGTCGATCGGCGCGGCCGTGTTCGGCGCCTCGGCGCCGGGCG
>NZ_DLTK01000010.1:0-12711 GCF_002500885.1 Brevundimonas sp. UBA7838 | reverse complement strand
CCCGCCGAGTCCGCGCCTGCAGCCGCGCCGGCGCCCGTCGCCGATGACGCGCCCGTCCCCACGCCTTCGCCGGAGCCGGCGCAATGAGCGTTCAGGATCATCGCTATCATCGCCCCGCGCCGGGCGCCGATTTCCAGGAACGACTGCAAGGCCGCCTGTCGCCCTTCTGGCGCTGGCTGACCGAACTGGTCTGGCGGCTGGAGCACGGCTTCGAGCGCGCCCGCGCCGACGCCCGCCCGGAAGAGGACACGCGCGTCCGCATCTTCCTGATCCTGATCGTCTTTTCCTGCGTCTTCGGCGGCCTGGCCATCGGCGCGTCGTATAAGGCCCTGTTCGCCCCGGCCAACGGCCTGGGCCGCGGCGTCAATCCGAACGCCCTGGTGCGCGGCGACCTGACGGACCGCAATGGCGAGCTGCTGGCCACCAACATCGTCCACTACGGCCTCTACATCGACCCGGCCGAGATCTGGGATCGCGACCTGGCCTATCGCCAGATCCGCCGCGCCCTGCCGCGCATCTCGGCCGAGCGGCTGAAGAAGGTGCTGGGCGGCGACCGTCGTCTGATCGCCTTGACCGGCCTGACGCCTCAGGAAAAGGCCGCCGTCCACGATCTGGCGCTGGGCGGCGTCACCTTCGAGCCCGAGGATCGTCGCGCCTATCCGCTGGGAACCTCGGCCGTCCATCTGATCGGCGACGCCGACACGGGCGGGCAGGGCGTCTCGGGAGCCGAACTGGCCTTCAACGACGAGATTCGCGCGGCGGGTCAGCGCGGCGAGGCCTTCCCCCTGTCCATCGACCTGCGCGTCCAGGGCGTTCTGGAAAACGAACTCGCCGCCGCCGCGATCAAGAACCAGGCCAAGGGCGCCGTCGGCATCGTCACCGACGTCCAGACCGGCGAGGTTCTGGGCATGGCGTCCTGGCCGACCTTCAACTCGGCCGATCGCGGCGCGGCGCCCGACGGCGCCACGCTGAACCGCGCGGTTTCGGGCCACTACGAAATGGGCTCGGTGTTCAAGACCTTCACCGTCGCCGCCGGCCTCGATACCGGCCGGGCCGACATGAACACCCTGTTCGACGCCTCCCAGGCCTTCCAGATCGGCGATCGCAAGATCAAGGACTTCCACGCCCAGAACCGCGTGATGACCCTGGAAGAGGTCTATCTGCACTCCTCCAACATCGGCACGTCGCAACTGGCGGTGCAGATGGGCCCCAACACCATGCGCGACTATTTCCGTCGCCTGGGCCTGCTGGACGCCGCCAGGATCGAGCTAAAGGAATCGGCCAAGCCCGTCGTGCCGCGTCGCTGGGACAACTCGACCCTGGCGTCGCTGTCCTTCGGCTACGGCATCATGATCACCCCGGCCCAGATGGTTCAGGCCATGGGCGCCCTGACCAACGGCGGTCGGATGATCCCGCTGTCGCTGCGCAAGGGCGGCGCCCGCAACGTTCAGCCGCAACAGGTCGTCACCGAAGAGACCTCGCGCGCCATTCTCGACCTGCTGCGTCGCAACGTCGTCAAGGGTTCGGGCGGCTTCGCCGACGCGCCGGGCCTGCGGGTCGGCGGCAAGACGGGCTCGGCCAACAAACTGGTCGGGGGTCGTTATGACCCCAGCCACGCCCTGGGCTCCTTCGCGGCGGTCTTCCCCGTCGACGGCCCGCTGAACGGCAAGCGCTACGCCATCCTGATCGTGATGGACGAGCCGGGGACCTATCCCAAGACCGGCGCCTATGTCGCTGCGCCGGCCGTGCACAATATCGCCGACCGCATCGCCGGCTTCCTGGGCGTCGAACGCCGCGACGACCGCTGGCGGACGGCCTCGGGCGAGAAGATCCCGCAGTATCAGGACGTGGCGGGGGACGGGCTTTGAGCGCGCTTCACCTTTCCGACCTGCTGCGCCGCGACGTGTCCTCGGACCCCGTCATCACCGGCGTCACCGCCGACAGCCGCAAGGTCTCGCCCGGCGCCTTGTTCGTCGCCCTGCCGGGCACGGCCGCCGACGGCCGCGCCTTCATACCCCAGGCCCTGGCGCAAGGGGCCGCTGCGGTTCTGGCGCCGACCGACACGCCGGATGGCGCGGCGCCCGTTCTGGTCACCTCGGGCGACGTGCGCCGGGCCTACGCCATCGCCGCGCGGGGATTTTATGGCGCCCAGCCCAAGACCTGCGTCGCCGTCACCGGCACCAACGGCAAGACGTCGGTCGCCACCTTCTGCCGCCAGATCTGGGCCGGGATCGGCCACAAGTCCGCCAGCATGGGCACGCTGGGCGTGATCGGCCAGAAGGGCGACAGGACCTACGCCCTGACCGGTCCCGGCCTGACCAGCCCCGACGCCGCCGAGGCCGCGCGCCTGATGGCCGAACTGGCCGCCAAGGACGTGACCCACGTCGCGCTGGAGGCCTCGTCCCACGGTATCGATCAGCGCCGCCTGGACGGGGTCGCCCTAAAGGCCGCGGCCTTCACCAACCTGACCCAGGACCACCTCGACTATCATGGCACCATGGCGGACTACCGCGCCGCCAAGATGCGCCTGTTCGAGACCCTGCTGCCGCGCGGCCGCACCGCCGTGCTGAACGCCGATTCCGACGCCTATTCGGTCTTCGCCTCGGCCTCGATCATGGCGGGTCTGGGCGTCATGGGCGTGGGCGAGCGCGGTCGCGACCTGACCCTGATCGGCCGGCGCGCGACGCCTGAAGGGCAGCGTCTGACCATCGACGTGCGCGGCGACATCCGCGAAATCCTGCTGCCCCTGGCCGGCGCGTTTCAGGCGTCCAACGCCCTGGTGGCGGCCGGTCTGTGCATCGCCGCCGGCGATCCCGCCGACGCCGTCATCGGCGCGCTGGAAGGCCTGACCGGGGCGCAGGGCCGCCTGCAACGCATCGACGGCGGTCAGGAAGGCCGGGGGGAGGTCTATGTCGACTACGCCCACACGCCCGACGGGCTCGAGACGGTTCTGAACGCGCTGCGTCCCCACGCCACCGGCTGCCTGATCGTCGTCTTCGGCGCCGGCGGCGACCGCGATCGCGGCAAGCGCCCCCTAATGGGCGAGATCGCCGGGCGTCTGGCCGACATCGCTATCGTCACCGACGACAATCCGCGTTCCGAAGACGCCGCCGCCATCCGCGCCCAGGTCCGCGCCGGCTGCCCGGACGGGATCGAGATCGGCGACCGCCGCGCCGCCATCGAGGCCGCCGTCGAAATGATGCGTGACGGGGATGTGGTGGTCATCGCCGGAAAAGGGCATGAACAGGGTCAGATCGTCGCGGGCGTGACCCACCCCTTCGACGACGCCACTGTCGCGTCCGAGGCCCTGTCTCTCTATGCCTGAACACTCCGCCCGCCCGCTTTGGTCGGCCGCCGAAGTCGCCGCCGCCACGGGCGGCGTGCTGCAGGGCGATGATCGCCCGATCACGGGCCTGACCTACAACAGCCGCGAGATCGTCCCGGGCGATCTGTTTCTGGCGCTGAAGGGCGAACGCGACGGGCATCAGTTCGCCGGCGGCGCCTTCGCATCGGGCGCTGCGGCCGCCCTGGTCGAACATCCGGTCGAGGGCGGCCCTTGCGTCGTCGTGCCCGACACCTTGCGCGGGCTCGAGGCCCTGGGCGTCGCCGCCCGCGAGCGCGCGCCCCATGTGAAGCGCGGCGCCGTCACCGGCAGCGTCGGCAAGACCAGCGTCACCCAGGCGATCAAGGCGGGCCTCGACCTCGCCGGTCCCGCCCACGGCTCGATCAAGAGCTACAACAACCACATCGGCGTGCCGCTGACGCTGGCCCGGATGCCGGTCGAGACCCAGCGCGCCGTGTTCGAGATCGGCATGAATGCGCCGGGCGAGATCGCGCCCCTGTCGCGTTTCGTCGCCCCCCACGCCGCCTGCGTCACCACGGTTGGTCCGGTCCATATCGAGGCCTTCGCAGACGGCGAGGCGGGTGTCGCGCGTGAAAAGGCGACCATCTTCCAGGGCCTGGTGCCGGGCGGTGCGGCGGTGGCGAACGGCGACGTCGCCTTCTCGGCCGTCCTGTGCGACGCGGCCAAGGCGGTCGGCGCGCGTCTGCTGACGTTCGGATCCGACGCCGGCCATGACGCCCGCCTGCTGGACTTCCGGCCTGACGCCGAGGGCGCGGCGGTGGCCGCCGAACTGTTCGGGCGACGCATCGACTATCGCCTGGCCCAGTCCGGCGCCCATTGGGGCCTGAACAGCCTGTGCGTCCTCTTGATGCTCGACGCTTTGGACGTGCCGCTGGACACGGGTCTGGAGGCCCTCGCGGGGTTCCAGCCTCTGGCCGGACGCGGCCAGACGCGCACGGTCACGACGCCGCACGGCGCCTTCACCCTGATCGACGAAAGCTACAACGCCAATCCGCTGTCCATGGCCGCCGGGTTCAAGACCCTGGGCGCGCGCTCGACCTCGGGCCGCCGCGTGGTGGTGCTGACCGACATGCTGGAGCTGGGCGAGCAGAGCCGCGACCTGCATGAAGGCCTCGCCGGCCCCATCGACGCCGCCGGCCTCGACCTGGTCCACGCCGCCGGTCCCGAGATGCGCTGGCTCTACGACGCGCTTCCGGTCTCGCGACGCGGCGTCTGGCGCGCGACGGCGGCGGAACTGGCGGCCGAGGCGGCCCTGCTGGTCGCGCCCGGAGACATCGTCATGGTCAAGGGCTCGAACGGCTCCAAGGCCTCGCTGGTGGCCAAGGCTCTGGCCGATCTTCAAGGCCGCGACACGCCGTCCGCGACGCGATAGAGGACCAAAATGTTCTATTTGCTCTATCTCTACTACGCCGACGTGGCGCACCAGTATCCGCTGCTGAACCTGGTTCAGTACCAGACGGTGCGCGTGGCGCTCGCCATGGCCACCGCCATGATCGTCGCCGTCGCCATGGGCAGCCGCTTCATCAACTGGATCCGCGCCAAACAGGGCCGGGGCCAGCCGATCCGCGACGACGGCCCGGTGTCCCACCTGTCCAAGGTCGGCACCCCGACCATGGGCGGTCTGATGATCCTGGCCGGCATCGGCGTGGCGGTGCTGCTCTGGGGCGACCTGACCAATCCCTACATCTGGATCGTTAGCTTCGTGACGGCGGCTTTCGGCGTGCTGGGCTTCATCGACGACTACGCCAAGGTGACCAAACAGACCTCGGCCGGCCTGACTTCGAAACAGAAGCTCTTGGCCCAGACGGTCGTCGCCGTCGTCGCCGGCGTCCTGACCGTGCTGTGGATGACGGTGTCGCCAACCTCACCGGGGCTCGAGACGTCGATCGCCTTCCCCTTCTTCAAGGCCGTGCTGCTGAATATCGGCTGGTTCTATGTGGCGTTTGCGGCCTTCACCATCGTCGGCTTCTCCAATGCAGTGAACCTGACCGATGGTCTGGACGGTCTGGCGACCGTGCCGGTGATGATGGCGGCGGGCGCGTTCGGCGTGATCAGCTACCTCGCCGGCAACTTCGTCTTCGCCCAGTATCTTCAGGTCCACCACGTGCCTGGCGCGGGCGAACTGGCCATCTTCTGCGCGGCCATGATCGGCGGGGGCGCGGGCTTCCTGTGGTACAACGCCCCCCCGGCCAAGATTTTCATGGGCGACACCGGTTCGCTGGCGCTCGGCGGCGCCCTGGGCGCCATCGCCGTCACCACCAAGCACGAACTGGTCCTGGGCATCGTCGGCGGCCTGTTCGTCATGGAGGCCGCCTCGGTCATGATCCAGGTCGGCTATTACAAGCTGACGAAGAAGCGCATCTTCCTGATGGCGCCGGTCCACCATCATTTCGAGAAGATGGGCTGGCCGGAATCCACCGTCGTCATCCGCTTCTGGATCATCGCCGGCGCCCTGGCCCTGTTGGGCCTGTCGACGCTGAAGCTGCGCTGATCCGATGATCCCCGTTCCCGGCTTTGAAGGCAGGCGGGTCGCGGTCTTCGGCCTGGGACGGTCGGGGATCACGGCCGCGCGCGCCCTTCAGGCCGGGGGCGGGGTCCCGATCCTGTGGGACGACGGCGAGGCCGGCCGCGCGCAGGCGAAAGGCGAGGGCTTCACGGTCGAGGATCTGGCCGCCGCCGACTGGTCCGACTTCGCCGCCCTGGTCCTGTCGCCCGGCGCGCCGCTGACCCATCCCAGGCCGCACTGGACCGTGGACCTGGCCCGCGCGGCTGGCGTGCACGTCCTCGGCGACATCGAACTGTTCGCCCGCGCCCTGGCCGCCCGGCCGCAGGATCAGCGGCCGCGCGTCGTCGCGATCACCGGCACCAACGGCAAGTCCACCACCACCGCCCTGATCGGCTGGGTGCTGAAGTCGGCGGGCCTGACGGTCCACGTCGGCGGCAATATCGGCGTCGGCGTCCTGGCTCTGCCCGAACCGACGCCCGACGCCGTCTATGTGATCGAGGTCTCCAGCTATCAGCTGGACCTGACCACGACCTTCGCCCCCGATGTCGCCATCCTGACCAACATCTCGCCCGACCACCTGGACCGCCACGGCGGCATGGACGGCTATGTCGCGGCCAAGGCGCGCATCTTCACAGGGCAGGGAGCGGACGGCGTAGCCTTGGTCGGCGTGGACGATACTTGGGGGCAGGGGATTGCGTCCCGACTTTCCCAACGTGTGATCGCTATCTCGTCAAATCCTTCTCACCCGAGGGCAGAAGGCTACGTGGCGCTGCCCGGTGCGATCTGGAGCGAAGATCGCGAACTCGTAAACCTCACCGCCGCCCGTTCGCTTCCCGGCCGCCACAACGCCCAGAACGCCGCCTTCGCCTATGCGACCGCCCTCGCGCTCGGTCTGGATCATGACGCCGCCGTCGCCGGCCTGCTGTCCTTCCCCGGCCTGGCCCACCGTATGGAGGCGGTCGGCCGCCTCGGCTCCGTGCGCTTCATCAACGATTCCAAGGCCACCAACGCCGACGCCGCGCGTCAGGCCCTGGCCTCCTATCCGTCCGTCTTCTGGATCGCCGGCGGCGTGCCCAAGGCTGGCGGCATCGCGGACCTGGCCGACCTCTTCCCCCGCATCGCCAAGGCCTATCTGATCGGCGACGCGGCCGACGCCTTCGCCGAAACACTTGCTGACACGCCCCACGTCAACGCCCGCACGCTCGACGCCGCCGTGGCCGCCGCCGCCGCCGATGCGGCCTCGGCCGGCGGCGACCAGATCGTCCTTCTGTCCCCCGCCTGCGCCAGCTTCGATCAGTTCAAGGACTTCGAGGCGCGCGGCGAGGCCTTCCGCGCCGCCGTCCTGGCTCTCGGCGCCGTCCCGGAAACCGCGTCATGAGCGCTCCCTACACCCCCGCCTTTTCCCGCAACGACCAAAGCCATGTGGCCCAGTGGTTCTGGACCGTGGACCGCGGCCTGCTGGGCGCGGCGCTCGCGCTGATGGCCCTGGGCGTGGCGCTCAGCTTCGCCTCCAGCCCCGCCGCCATCCTGGCCGATGAATCGATCACCGACCCCTTCCACTATTCCTGGCGGATGATGGTCTTCTCGGGCGTGGGGCTCAGCATCATGCTGACGACCTCGCTGATGTCGCCGCGCGGCGTGCGGCGCATCGCGGTCCTGGCCCTGTTCGGCGCCATCGTCGTGATGATGGCCTTGCCGTTCATCGGCGATACGGTGAAGGGGGCCGCCCGCTGGGTGAACTTCGGCCCCTTTAGCCTGCAACCGTCCGAGTTCGCCAAGCCCGGCCTGATCGTCTTCGCCGCCTGGATGTTCGCCGAGGCGCAAAAGGGCCAGGGGGTGCCCGGTGTGACCATCGCTTTCGGCTTCTACGCCCTGACCGTCTCCCTGCTGCTGATCCAGCCCGACATCGGCCAGACGCTTCTGATCACCACCACCTTCATGGCCGTCTTCTTCATGGCGGGCGTGCCGTTCAAATGGATGGCGGTTCTGGCCAGCCTGGGCATGGCCGGGCTGGTGTCGCTGTATTTCGTCTTCGGACACATGCGCGACCGCCTCAGCCGCTTCTTCTCGCCCGAGACGACCGACACCCACCAGATCGACAGCGCGTCCGAGGCCATCCGAGCCGGCGGCCTGCTGGGCCGGGGCATCGGCGAGGGCGTGATGAAGCGCCGCGTGCCCGACCTGCACACCGACTTCATCTATTCCGTCGGCGCCGAAGAGTTCGGCCTGATCCTCAGCCTGATCATGATCAGCCTCTACGCCTTCATCGTCATTCGCGGCATGCGCCGGGCCATGAAGCTGACCGATCCGTTCGAGCAGACGGCGGCGGCGGGCCTGTTCATGCTGATCGGGCTTCAGGCCTGCATCAACGTCGCGGTGAACCTGAACCTGATCCCGACCAAGGGCATGACCCTGCCCTTCATCAGCTACGGCGGCTCCTCCATGCTGGCCATGGGCCTGACCATGGGCTTTGCACTCGCCCTGACGCGGCGCCGCCCCGGCGCCTACGAACCCGGCGCCAGCCTGACCATGGGCCGGCGGTTGCTGTAGTTCTCTTTCGTCGTCCCTCGATCTCGCTACGCCAGTCGCAGGAGGACGAAAGAGCGGTTAGCCAGCCTTCTTTGACGAAAACATCCGGACGATTTCCGTCGCTTACCGCTCGCGATCGGCCGTCTCCTGCCCACGCTGCAAAACCGTGCGATCCTGTCGCCGCCCATTCCTCGCCGCACCATTCCCCGCCGACATTAGACAGATTAGACGAATTAGACGGTGTTTTTGCCTGCCCACCGTCTGAACTTCAGACTATTCAGACCCTCTTTTTCGGAGCCTCGCCCATGACCAAGCTCTGCGTCGTCGCCGCCGGCGGCACCGGCGGCCATATGTTCCCGGCCGAGGCCCTGGCGCGCGAGATGGCGGCGCGCGGCTGGCGCGTGGTCCTGGCGACCGATCACCGGGGCGAACACTACGCCCACGCCTTTCCGGCCGAGGAACGGCTGGCGCTGGACGCCGCCACCGGCTCCGGCCCGCTGGGCCTGATCAAGGCGGGCGTCGCCATCTTCAAGGGCGTGGTTCAGGCGCGAACGGCTTTCGACCGGCTGGGCGCCGACATCGTCGTCGGCTTCGGCGGCTATCCGTCCGCCCCGGCTCTGGTCGCCGCCGTCACGTCCCAGCGACCGACGGTGATCCATGAACAGAACGCGGTCCTCGGCCGCACCAACCGCATCCTGGCCCCCTATGTCGGTCAGGTCGCCTCGTCCTTCCCGACGCTGGAACGCGCGCCGGCCAAGGTCCAGGGCCGCTCGCACGTCGTCGGCTCGCCGGTGCGGTCCGAGATCCGCGCCCTGTTCGACCGCCCCTATGTCGCGCCCGCCGCCGACGGCCCGATCCAAGTGCTGGTGACCGGCGGCAGCCAGGGCGCCCGCATCCTGTCCGAGACCACGCCCCGCGCCCTGGCCGCCCTGCCGGAAGCCCTGCGTCGCCGCCTGAAGGTGCAGCAGCAGTCACGCCCTGAGACGTTGGAGGCCGCGCGCCAGATCTATCTGGAGGCCGGGATCGAGGCCGAGGTCGCCCCCTTCTTTCGCGACATGGCTGACCGGCTGTCCAAGGCCCATCTGGTCGTCGGCCGCTCCGGCGCCTCGACGTGCGCCGAACTGGCGGTCGCGGCCCTGCCGTCCGTCCTGATCCCGCTGAAGATCGCCACCGACGACCACCAGCGCCTGAACGCCAAGGCCCTGACCGATGCGGGCGCGGCCGAGGTCATTCTGGAAGACGACCTGACCGTCGATCGCCTGGCTTCGACCCTGACCGACGTCCTGTCCGATCCGGCGCGCCTGTCGGCCATGTCCGCCGCCGCCCGCAGCGTCGCCATCCCCGACGCCGCCCAACGCCTGGCCGACCTCGTCGAGGCGACGGCGGGACGTGCATAATGTCTCCTCCCCACGTGTGGGGAGGGGGACCGCGTAGCGGTGGAGGGGTTCTTCGCGCCGAAGGAACCCCTCCGTCACGGCGCGAAGGGCGCGCCGCGCCACCTCCCCATCGCTTCGCGACAGGGAGGAGACATCAACCCTCTCGGCCCTGATGCGTTAAGGAAGCCATGCCTCCCGAGATCATCGCCGTCACCCGCCAGATCCGCGCCCTGTGGCATCGGTTCGACTGGCTGCCCGAATGGGCGGTCATCGGCCTGGTGCTGCTGGTCTTCGTCGGCGGCGGCTGGATGACGCACAAGATCGTCTTCGCCATCCTGCGTCGCGTCGTTCGCAACAAGGATCTCTTCTGGCGCGGCGTGGTCGAGCGCGCGCGGGTGAAGCTACGCGTCCTGATCATCATCATCGGCATCGGCATCGGCGTGACCGTCTCGCCGATGGATCCCGGTCCGTCCGAGGATATCCGCAGCGCCCTGCTGTTCCTGTTCATCCTGACCCTCGGCTGGATGGCCTCGGGCGTGCTCGACATGTGGTCGGTCATGCACCTCAAGCGGTACAATATCGCCGTCGAGGATAATCTGCTGGCCAGGAAGCACCTGACCCAGACCCGCATCCTGCAGCGGGTGGCCAAGGTCGTGCTGTTCATCGTCACCGTGGGCCTGGCGCTGATGACCATCGCCGGCTTCCGTCAGTGGGGCGTCAGCCTGCTGGCCTCGGCCGGCGTCGTCGGCATCATCGCCGGTCTGGCGCTTCAGCCGATCCTGACGAACATGGTCGCCGGCATCCAGATCGCCCTGACCCAGCCCATCCGTCTGGACGACGCCGTCATCGTCGAGAACGAGTGGGGCAATGTCGAGGAGATCACCTCGACCTATGTGGTGGTCAAGCTGTGGGACTGGCGCCGGATGGTGCTGCCGCTGTCCTACTTCATCACCAAGCCCTTCCAGAACTGGACGCGCGAGAACGCCCGCCTGATCGGCGTCGCCTTCTTCTACGTCGATTACGGAGCGCCCATCGACCGGCTGCGCACCGCCTTCGAGGGCATCGTCAAGGCGTCCAAACACTGGGACGGCGACGTGCAGGTGATGCAGGTCACCGACATCACCGAACGCGTGCTTCAGGTGCG
Organism: Brevundimonas sp. UBA7838; assembly: GCF_002500885.1. Classification (NCBI taxonomy): domain Bacteria; kingdom Pseudomonadati; phylum Pseudomonadota; class Alphaproteobacteria; order Caulobacterales; family Caulobacteraceae; genus Brevundimonas; species Brevundimonas sp. UBA7838. The sequence goes on along the minus strand of NZ_DLTK01000010.1, from coordinate 1,792 downwards.
CTGCCTGGCCAGCGCCCGCTCGGCCCCTGTAGCCTTCGACCTGCGCTGCGAGATCCGCGAGAAGCTGATGGCCTTCATGCGCGACGAATGCCGCGAGGCTCTGCCGCGCGACCGCATCGAATGGCCGCAAGGCGAACCCTCTAGTCTCCCTCCCCGCCTCGGGGAGGGTGGCCGCGAAGCGGTCGGGTGGGGGCGGCCGCCATCAGTTCGCGAAGAATAAAATCCATGACATCCGGGAGTCGATCCCGAACATCGGAGGCCGCTATGCGCAGTGTCTTTACGCCGTGATGAGCCAATGCGGCGTCACGGCGGGCGTCCCAGTCGCCACGCCCCTCATGCGAACCGCCATCGACCTCCACCGCCAAGCCGCGTCGGAGACAAATGAAGTCGACATAATAGCCGAGGAGAGGATGCTGGCGTCGGAAATGAAAACCTTGTTTTCGAAGGTCGCGCAGAGCCAACCAAAGCCTCGCCTCCGGCGGGCTCATGGCTTTTCGCATCGCTCGGGCTTTTGCGATCTTCGCCATTCTGGGCCGCCCCCACCCGGTCTCGCTGCGCTCAACCACCCTCCCCTGAAGGGGAGGGAGATGGCAAGAGGCTTAGTCCGCCAGCGCCCTTTGTCCCTGGCTGATGGCCTGCTCCAGTGTCAGCGCTTGGGCCGGCCGTTCGGCCCCGCAGGCGATGGCCAGCAGCTCGGCTGCATCCCCGCCCGGCGCGGCGTCATAGGCGGGGGCGGCGTCCGGGGTCACCGGCCCTTCCGTCCCGTCCGCTTTCAAAGAGGAGAAGTCCAACCGATCCGCCGTCCTCGCCCGACAGTCGAACGCCCACCTCGACCAGCCCCCGACATAGATCACGTCTCCGACCTTGAACCCGGCCTCGGTCACCTGCAGCTCCCGCATCCTCGCGACGTCGCCCTCGCGTTCGATCGAGGCCGCGTCGGCATAGATGGCGAACCGTCCCACGCCGGTCGGGACCAGCTGAGGATCGGCGAGCGCGAGCAACAGGGCGATCATCCGACCAGGGTCTCCGCCTGTTTCAGGTCCACGCTGACTAGCTGGCTCATGCCGCGTTCGGGCATGGTGACGCCGTACAGCCGGTCCATCCGGCTCATGGTGACGGGGTTGTGGGTGATGACGATGAAGCGGGTGTCGGTGCGGCTGCGCATCTCGTGCAGCATCCGGCAGAAGCGGTCGACGTTGGCGTCGTCCAGCGGCGCGTCCACCTCGTCCAGCACGCAGACCGGCGCGGGGTTGGCCAGGAAGACGCCGAAGATCAGGGCCGCCGCCGTCAGCGCCTGTTCGCCGCCGCTCATCAGGCTCATGACCGACAACCGCTTGCCGGGCGGGCAGGCGTAGATCTCAAGCCCCGCCTCCAGCGGGTCGTCGCTCTCAACCAACTTCAGCTCGGCCTGGCCCCCGCCGAACAGGGCTTCGAACAGGGTCTTGAAGTTGGCGTTGATCACGTCGAACGCCGCCACCAGCCGCTCACGGCCCTCGGCGTTCAGCTCGTCGATGCCGTCGCGCAGCTTGGCGATCGCCTGGGTCAGGTCAATCCGTTCCGACTTCATGCTGTTCAGCCGCTCGCCGTATTCGACCGCCTCGTCCTCGGCGCGCAGGTTGACGGCCCCCAAGGCCTCGCGTTCGCGCTCCAGCCCGTAGAGCAGGCTCTCGGCGCCGGCGGCGTCGGGCGGGCGGGCGATAGCGTCATCGGTCAGCTTTTGACCCAGCTCCTTGGGCGACATCTGCGCCGTCTCGCGCAGGGTGGTCTCGGCCTCGGCCAGCTTCTCGGCGGC
>NZ_DLTK01000006.1:23084-24237 GCF_002500885.1 Brevundimonas sp. UBA7838 | reverse complement strand
GCGGGCCAGCAGCAGGGCGGCGTCCATCGTCTCAGGGTTCCACAGGCGGACGAGGTCGGCGAGGGCGTCGCCTCGGTCGATCCACACACTGTCGATATTGGCGACGAAGACGGGCTCCTCGCCCAGCAGGGCGTGAGCCTTCTTCAGCCCGCCGCCGGTCTCCAGCAGTTCGGCGCGTTCGTCGGAAATCAGGATTGCGGGGCCCCGATTTTTAGAATTTTGGCCGCGCGCCGCCAGATGCGCTTCCAGTCGGTCGGCGAACCAGTGGACATTGACCACGGCCTTTTCGACGCCGGCGTCCGCCAACCGGTCCAGCACATGGTCGATCAGGGCGCGCCCCTGGACCTCAACCAAGGCCTTGGGCCGGTCGTCGGTCAGGGGGCGCATGCGCGTGCCCAGGCCGGCGGCGAGCACCATTGCGGTCTTGGGGGCGGTCATGCGCGCACCTCGACAGGAACGTGACAGTCGAACCAGCGGGCGACGGGCGCCAGAGCCGGCTGTTCCAGATTGGCGTTCAGGTGTCGCCACATGCGCGGCAAGAACTGGCGGTATCGCGGTTTGCCGTCGCGCGCGATCAGGCGGGCGAAGATGCCGATGATCCGCGCCTCGTTCAGGGCGGCGAGGCCGGCGTAGTCAGCCATGAAGGCGGCGCGGTCGACCCGGGGCCGCAGGGCGAAATAGCGGTCCAGCGCCTCGGCCTCCAGCGCCGGCGACACGTCTCGACGGGCGTCCTGCAGCAGGGAGTGCAGGTCCCACGACGGGTGGGCGCGCACCGCGTCCTGGAAGTCGATCATGCCGACGCGGGCTGGGCCGTCGCGCTGGGGCAACCAGATCAGGTTCTCCGCATGATAGTCGCGGTGGGCCATGACCGAGGCCCCGGCCGCGCCCGAGGCGACGATGGGCGCCCAGGCAGCGCGCCAGTCGGCGATGGCGACGGCGTCGAAGCGGACCCGATCGTCGAGCTTCGGCAACCATTCGACGAACAGATCCGCCCCGCCCTGCAGCGCCGTCTCGTCATAGGTCAGCAGCGGCCAATCGCCGCCGGGGCCGTGCAGGGTCTGCGGCGGGTTTCCGGCGTCGTGCAGCACGGCAAGGGCCTCGATGGCGGCCAGATAGAGGGGCGTTTCGTCGGCGCCGTTCTCGATCACGCGGG
>NZ_DLTK01000006.1:22419-22910 GCF_002500885.1 Brevundimonas sp. UBA7838 | reverse complement strand
CGCCGTTCTCGATCACGCGGGCGAACAGCTCGTCGCCGAAATCCTCAAGCACGGCCAAGCCGTTGGCGGCGTCCAGCGACGGGATCTCAGGGGCGGACAGGCCCAGAGACTTCAGATGGGCGGCAACGGCGGCGAAGGCCTCGATCCGGCCGGCGGACAGGCGGGCGACGGCGTTCCAGCCGGCGGCGTGACGCTGCTCGGGCGTCCAGCGCGGATCGCACGGCTGGCTTTCGGCGGCGGGCGCCTGATCCATCAGCATCAAGGTCGGACCGGTCGTCGGCGTCAGCCGCTCATACCGCCGCGTCGAGGCGTCGCCGGGCAGGGGCGCGCGCACGGCGTCGGCCAGGCCGGCGGCCTTCAGGAAGTCGAGACGGAGGGTTTCGCGGTCAGACATGCAGATCCTTCAGCCTCGTTTCCCATCGGCCTACGCCGGAAACGGTCGCAAGGCGGCCTTCGCCCTGTTCGGAGATTTCGATAACCAGCTGATCCGG
>NZ_DLTK01000006.1:0-22263 GCF_002500885.1 Brevundimonas sp. UBA7838 | reverse complement strand
TGATCCGGCCCCAGGAACCGGCCGGGATCGTCGCCAAGACGCTCGGGCCATTCGATGACGGCGCACCCCTCGTCCAGAGCCTCGTCCAGGCCGATCTCGAACGCCTCTTCCGGTCGGGTCAGGCGATAGAGGTCGAAATGCGCGACTGGCGGGTCGCTTTCGTAGAACTGGACCAGGGTGAAGGTCGGGCTGGGCACGTCCTCGTCCGGCGTGGTCAGGGCGCGGATCAGGCCGCGCGCCAGGGTCGACTTGCCCATGCCCAGCGGACCGTAGAGCAGCAGACTGTCGCCCGCCGCCAGCAGGGGGGCGATGGCCTGGCCCAGGGCGGTGGTGGCCTCGGCGTCGGGCAGGGCGATCTTCATGGAAACACCGCATCAGGATCGGCGGCCAGGGTGCGCTCGGTGAAGGTCTTCAACGCCTCGGTGGCCTTGGCCGCGTCCACGTCCAGCCGGTCGGCGGGAATGGGCAGGCCGACATCGACGCCGAACGGCTTGCCTTCCTTGTTCAGCAATTCGTGGAACAGGGTCACGTCGCGCAGCTCCTGCGAGACCTTGTCGAACAGGTGAAACAGCCGGCTGTAGGGGCCGGTGACGTGCATGGGCACGACCGGTGCACCGTATTTGCGCGCCATCGTGGCGGCGGTCGGCGCCCATTCGGGATCGGTCAGGACGCGGTTTTTCTCGCGCGCCAGACGGCCGGCGGGGAACATGACGACGCAGCGTTCGGCCTCGAACGCCTCCTTGGCGGCGTTCAGCGTGCCGCGGGTCTTCTCGCGGGTGCGTTTGTCGTGGACCCATTCGACGGGGATGATGGTCTCGTCCAATCGCGGCGAGACGCGGATGGCGTCGGCGTTGGCGAAGAAGATCATGTCGCTGCGCCGTTGCTTGATCGCGTCGAACACCGCGACCCCGTCGGCGATGCCGGTGGGGTGGTTGCAGACGACGACGCAGCGGCCGCTCGCCGGCAGGCGCTCCAGGTTCGTCGTCGTCACCTTCAGCCTCAGCAGGTCCGAGACGTAATCGAAGGTCTCGGTCCCCGACAGGTCGCGGATGGCGTCGGCCATTCGCACCGCCGCACCATAGCCCAGCACGCCGTAGAGCGCCGGCCGCACGACCGGCCAGAGCGGCGAGGCGGTCAGGCGCGGCGCGCGTTCGGCGATCAGCACATCGACGATGTGGGGCTGACGGCGGGCGGGAAGGGTGGCGGCGGTCATGAAAGATCGCTTGTCGCCGGTTCGGTCGGAGGGGGCAAGATGCGCGGCGTCCTAGACGCTTGGCGATCGGACGGGCGGCCCCTATCACTGTCGAAAAGCTGTGGGGAATGAAGACATGACGCGTTCACGCTGGATGGCGGCGGTCGCCTTTGGAAGCCTGATCCTGGCCGCTGCGCCGAGCTTCGCCCAGCAGACGGCGCCTACCGCTGCAGAGTCGCCGGCAGCCCAGCCCCAAGCTCAGCCGCGCGGCCTGTCGCTGAAGGATCTGGCGATGATGGAGCGGGTCAGCGAGCCGCGCGTCTCGCCGGACGGCCGCCATATCCTCTACGCCGTGCGCACCACCGACTGGGAAGGCAACAAAGGCGTCAACGGCCTGTGGCTGGCGGACGTGTCGGGTGGCGAGCCGCGCAAGTTGGCGATCTCGGAAGGCGGCGTCTCGGGTGCGCGCTGGGCGCCGGACGGCGGTGCGATCTATTTCCTGTCGTCGCGGGGCGGATCGAACCAGGTCTGGCGCACGGATGCGGCCGGGATGGCGGCGGCCCAGGTGACGACCCTGCCTTTCGACGTGTCGGGCTTCCGCATCGCGCCGGACGGCACGTCGCTGGTCCTGGCCGTCTCGGTCTTCGTGGATTGCGACACCCTGGCCTGCACCAAGACACGGCTGGATGCCCGGGGCAAGTCGCCGCTCCAGGCCTATGACCGACTGCCGCTGCGCGACTTCGACCATTGGGTCGATACGCGCCGCACCCATCTGTTCGTCCAGCCGCTGAACGGGTCGGGTTTGAGTGGCGGCGAACCGCGCGATCTGATGGTGGGTCTGGACGCCGATGTCTCGGCCGGCGATTCCAGCTTCGACATTTCGCCGGACGGCCGGACCCTTGTTTACGGCACGCAGACGCAAGGCGTGGGCGAAGCCTTCACCAGCAACAGCGACGTCTTCCGCGTGGCGCTAGATGGCGGGACGCCGGTCAATCTGACGGAAGGCAACAAGGGATCGGACGGCAATCCGGTCTTCTCTCCGAACGGTCGCCAACTGGCCTGGCTGTCGGCGCCGCGAGAGAACGTCGGCGGGGATCAGGCGGCGGTCTGGGTGGCTGACGCCGACGGCTCCGGCGCGAGGAAGCTGACCGACTGGGATCGGGGCGCGGGCGGCCTGCAATGGCGCACCGACGGCCGGTCGCTGCTGGTCTCAGCGGCGGACGAGGGCCAGAACCGGCTGTTCTCGGTCGATGCCCGCAACGGCCGGATCACGCCCCTGACCGGGATCGGCACGGTCGGATCCTATGAAGAGGTGGCGGGCGTCCTGGCCTACGCCCACGAGAGCTTCGTCGCCCCGACCCAGATCTTCATTCACACCAACGCCGAACCCCGCCAGATCAGCCGCCAGAACGCCGAGGTGCTGGCGCAGCTGGACCTGCCCAAGGGCGAGGCCTTCACCTTCGCCGGCTGGAACAATGAGCCGGTGCAGGGTTGGGTATTCAAACCGGCGGGCGCGGTCGAGGGGCGGCGCTATCCTGCGGTTTATCTGATCCACGGCGGGCCGAAATCGCCCTGGACCGAGAACTGGTCCTACCGCTGGAATCCGCAGGTTTATACGGCGGCGGGCTATGCGGTGGTGATGATCAACTTCCACGGCTCGCCTGGCTATGGCCAGGCCTTCACCGACGCGATCAACGATCACTGGGGCGACCGGCCGCTGGAGGATCTGCAGAAGGGCTGGGCGGCGGCGCTGTCGAGCAATCCGTGGATCGACGGCGACCGGGCCTGTGCGCTGGGCGCCTCCTACGGCGGCTATATGGTCAATATGATCGCCGGAAAGTGGAATGGGCCGTGGCGCTGCCTGGTCAACCACGCCGGGGTGTTCGACGTGCCGCAGCTGATGAACGCCATGGATATCGGCAACTTCATCTGGGAGTTCGGCGGTCCGAGCTGGGAGCGCAAGGCCGTCTATGACGCCTTCAACCCTGAAACCTATGCCGGCGACTGGAACAAGCCGATGCTGGTGCTGCATGGCTCCAAGGACTTCCGCGTGCCGATGGAGCAGGGGCTGGCGACCTTCTCGGCGCTTCAGCGTCAGGGCGTGCCCAGCCGCTTCGTCCATGTGCCGGACGAGAACCACTGGGTGCTGAAACCCCGGACCTGGGTCGACTGGCAGCAGGAAATCCTGGATTGGGTCGGTCGCTATACGGCGCCGGCGGGCTGAGCGACCCATTGACGCGCCTTGGCAGGGTGCTACGCCTCGCGGCCAGAAAGCTTCGCGAGGAAGATCTTGATGCGTCACCGTTCCCTTCTGTCCGCCGCCTGCGCGGCTGTTGCGCTGATGAGCGCCGCGCCTGCCCTGGCCCAGGTGCCGCCCGCGCCGGTTCCGTCCGCGCCCGCGACGCCGGACGCCTTCACCTATCAGGACATGATCTCGGCCAACCGGCTGGGCGATCCGCAGGTGTCGCCGGACGGCCGCTATGTCGTCTATTCGGTCACGACCACCGATGTTCAGGCCAACAGCCGCGCCGGCAGCCTGTGGATCCTGGACCTGAACGCGCCGGACACGGCCCCGCGCCGCCTGGCCATCTCGGATCAGGGCGCCAACACCGCGCGCTGGGGCGGGGACGGCAATCTGTACTTCCTGTCGGGCAAGTCGGGCGCGAGCCAGGTCTGGCGCGTGGCCTCGCCGACGTCGGCGCCGGTTCAGGTGACGAACCTGCCCACCGACGTGAACGCTTATCGGATCAGCCCGTCGGGCGACAAGGTGGCGGTGTCGCTGGCCGTCTATCCCAATGCGGCCGACCTGAACGCCTCGGTCCAGCAGGGCAAGGCCATCGCCGAGCAGAAGACGACGGGCCAGGTCTATGACCGCATGTTCGTGCGTCACTGGGACACCTGGAACGACCACACCCAGAACCACCTGTTCGTCCAGTCGATCGGCCGTGACGGCAAGGCCACGGGCACGCCGGTCTGGATCACCAAGGGCTTTGACGGCGACACGCCCTCCAAACCCTTCGGCGACGAAAGCGAGTTCGTCTTCACGCCCGCGGGCGACGCCGTGGTCTTCTCCGCGCGTCTGGCCGGTCAGACCGAGCCGTGGAGCACCAACTTCGACCTGTGGAAGACCAACGGCCTGTCGGGCGACGGCACCTTCACCAATCTGACCGACGGCAACGACGCCTGGGACACCGGCCCGGTCTTCTCGCCGGACGGACGGACCCTGGCCTATCGCGCCATGGCGCGGCCGGGTTTTGAAGCCGACCGCTATCAGATCGTGCTGATGGACGTCGAAACGGGCCAGAAGCGCGAGATCGCCTCGAACTGGGATCGCTCGGCCGACACGCTGCAATGGTCGCGCGATGGGCAGACGCTGTACACCACGGCGGGCGACGTCGGCTCGACCAAGCTGTTTTCGGTGGATACGCGCAACGGCGTGGTGACGCCGATCACGGGCGCGGGCCACGTCTCGGCCTTCCAACAGACGCCGTCGGGCTTCGTCTTCGCCCAAGACAGCCTGCGCGAGCCGGGCGACCTGTATTTCAAAACCTATCTGGGTCGCGAAATGCCGCGTCGTCTGACGCAGTCCAACCCCGCCTTCGCCGCCAAACAGTTCGGGGAGTATGAGCAGTTCAGCTTCGCCGGCTGGAACAACGAGACAGTCCACGGCTATGTCATTAAGCCGGCTGGATACGTGGAGGGCCGCAAATATCCGGTCGCCTTCCTCATCCACGGCGGGCCGCAAGGTTCGTTCGGGGACGGCTGGTCCTATCGCTGGAACCCCGAGACCTATGCGGGGGCGGGCTATGCGGTGGTGATGATCGATTTCCACGGCTCGACCGGCTACGGCCAGGCCTTCACCGACGCGATCAGCCAGCACTGGGGCGACCGCCCGCTGGAAGACCTGCAGAAGGGCTGGGCGGCGGCTCAACAGAAGTACAGCTTCCTGGACGGCGACAACGCCTGTGCGCTGGGCGCCTCCTATGGCGGCTATATGATCAACTGGATCGCCGGCAACTGGTCGAACGAATTCAAGTGCCTGGTCAATCACGACGGAGTCTTCGACACCTTCGGCATGGGCTATTCGACCGAAGAGTTGTGGTTCACCGAATGGGAATACGGCGGCACGCCCTGGGACAAGCCGGAGGGCTATCAGAAGTTCAACCCGGCCAACCACGTCGACAACTGGAAGACGCCGATGCTGGTGGTTCAGGGCGACCGCGACTTCCGTATCCCGACCGCCCAGGGCCTATCGACCTTCACCGCCCTGCAACGGCGCGGCATCGACAGCCGCCTGATCGTCTTCCCCAACGAGAACCACTGGGTGCTGAAGCCGGCCAACAGCCTGCAATGGCACAATGAAGTGTTCGGCTGGCTGAACAAATATCTGACGCCGACGCAGTAAGAGGCGTCCGCCCAGACGACAAAAAAGGGGCGCGGTCCGACGACCGCGCCCCTTCTTCATGCGCGTTTGGTCGGGATCAGAGCGCGGCGCGCTGGATCGGCGCGCCGGCCAGGCGGTCATATTGATGCGCCGTCATGCAGCGCGGCGCGGCCCAGCGCTGGCCCGACTGATAGGCGGCGACCGCTTGCTGGGCGGTGACGAAGCTCGGCGTCGCGCCATGGTCGCGTTGATAGGCCGTGCGTGAGGCCACGTCGGTTCCGCAAACCTTGACGGTTTGCAGCACGGCCGCGCGCTCGGCGGGGCGCAGACTTTGCGCCAGCGCCGGCGTCGTTGCGGCCGCCAAAGCTGCAGCGATCAGGGCGGGGGTCAGGAAACGGGTCATCGGCAGTCCTCCACGGCCTGAATTAAGATCAGGACTCTGACGAATTATGCGCCGATCCTGGAGTCTGTAAAGGTTATGCGACAACTTCGCGTCAAATCGACGACAAGCTGACCCCGCGGCGCCAAACCGGGGCTGGCGCGTTTCCTCTGGCTGACGGAGACGAGCGATTGTCGAACCCACGGAATTGGCGCACTTTTCGGGCCGACCTGAACCAGCGGGCGTGGGCTCTGGCCGGGGCGCGTTTGCGCGCCTGGCGCGACTGGGTGCGCGACAACGATCCCGTCTATGCGGCGGCTCGACGACCGGGGGCGGCGGAAAAATGGGCGGCGGGCGTGGTGCTGGTCGTCGTGGCGGCCATCGTTCTTTTCCTGGCCCTGTTCGATTGGAACATGCTGCGCGGGCCCATCGGCCGCTGGGCCTCGGTCAAATACGATCGCGAAATCGCACTGACCGGCGACCTGGACGTCAATCTCTTCAGCTGGACTCCGTCCGCCGTGGTGCGGGGGCTTAAGATCGGCGGCCCCGATTGGGCGCGCGATCGCGACACGGCCGACGTCGATGAGGTCCAGGCCTCGGTGCGCCTTCGAAAGCTGCTGGCCGGTCAGGTTGAGATGCCCCTGCTGAGCTTCACCCGGCCCCGAGTCGTGCTGATCTCCACCAAGGACGGCCGCAAGAGCTGGCAGTTGAATCCCAACAAACCTGACAATGGCGAAGGGCTGAACCTGCCGGTCATCCAGCAACTGGTCATCAAGGACGGGCAGCTGACCTTCGAGGAACAGCGGCGCGGACTGACGCTTGAGGCGGCGGTCAATGCGCGTGAGGCGTCCAGCGGCCAGGCCGGTTTCGTGCTGGACGGGCGCGGCGATGTGCGCGGCGCACCTATGACCGTCAGGATCGAGGGCGGTCCCTTCATCAACATCCGGCGCGACCGTCCCTATCGGTTCGAGGCCGATGTGACCGGCGCGGACTCGTCCCTGGTCGCCAAGGGGGCGATCACTCGACCTTTCGATCTGGGGCGGTTCGATGCGACCATGACGATCCAGGGACGCAACATGTCGGACCTCTATCTGCTGACCGGCGTCGCCCTGCCCAATACGCCGCCCTACCGGCTGTCGGGCGCGCTGAACCGCGATCGGCGGATCTGGACCTTCAAGGATTTCGACGGACGTGTCGGCGCGTCCGATCTGTCGGGCAAGGTCAAGGTCCAGTCGGGCCAGCGTCTACGCGTCGACGCCGACCTGACCTCGCGTCGTCTGGACATCGACGACCTGGCCGCCGTCTTGGGCGCGCGGACCCGGACCAATGCGGCGGGCACCGACACCGAGGCGCCGGTCGTGGTCGGCGGCAAGCTGCTGCCGGACGCCAAGCTGCAGACCGAACGGCTGCAGACCATGGACGGCACCCTGTCCTATCGGGCCGGATCGGTGAAGGCGAACGCCTTTGACGTGCGTCAGGTGAACCTGGGCGCTGATCTGAAGGACGGGATCCTGAAGCTGGACCCGATCAGCTTCGACTTCAACCGGGGCGCGCTGAACGGCACGGCGCGGATCGATGCGACGAAGGACACCCCCTACAGCACGGTCGATCTGCGTCTGGCCGGCTATCCGCTGGAATCCATCATCCCGGCCCGCAACGGCTCGGCGCCCGTCACCGGCAGGGCGCTGGGCCGGGCGAAGCTGGAGGGGCCAGGCGCCTCGATCCACGATTTCGCCGCCGCGTCGAAAGGCTCTCTCAGCCTGGTGGTGCCGAACGGCAAGATGCGGGCCGCCTTCGCCGAACTGCTGGGCATCAACGCCAGCGCGGGGCTGCTGAAGCTGTTGAGCGGAGATCAGTCCGAAAGCCAGATCCGCTGCGCCGTCGCCGACTTCAACGTAAGCGGCGGCACGGCGACCGCCCGCACCTTCGTCATCGACACCGATGTGGTGCTGGCCCAGGGCAAGGGCAGCATCAATCTGGGCGCCGAGACGATGAGCCTGCGGATCGAAGGCGAATCCAAGAAGCCGCGGCTGTTGCGCCTTTGGGCGCCGATCACCGTGTCCGGCCCCCTGACCGCGCCCAAGGTTGGGGTCGATGTCGGTTCGGTGGTGTCGCAGGGCGGTCTCGCGGGCCTGCTGGGCGCGGTCGTGGCGCCGGTGACGGCCCTGTTCGCCTTCGTCGATCCTGGGCTGGCCGAAGACGCCGACTGCGGCCGGCTGATCGCCAACGCCCGCTGAGCGTTGATGACGACCGATCAGGCGATCCGAGCGTATTGTGGGTGATGGAGCCTTTTGCATGACACGCCGTGGACTGTTCGCGCCTGCCCTTGGGCTTCTCGCCGCCGCCTGCTCGCCTCTGAGCCTGCTGAACACCCTGGGACCGAGGGACGGCGGCGTGCGACGCGTCGCGCGCGACATTCCCTATGGCGACGATCCGCGCCAGCAGATGGATCTCTATGCGCCGACCGCGCCTGGCCCCTATCCGACGCTGGTCTTCTTCTATGGCGGCGGCTGGGATTCAGGCTCGCGCGGCCAGTATGGCTGGGCGGCGCAAGCCTTGGCGGCGCGCGGATTCGTGGTCGCCCTGCCGGACTACCGCGTCGTGCCTCAGGTCGTCTTCCCGGCCTTCATCGAGGACGCGGCCGCCGCCACGGCCAAGGCGGCAGAGGTGGTCGGTCAGTACGGCGGCGATCCCGCGCGGCTTGGCGTGCTGGGCCATTCGGCGGGCGCGCATCTGGCGATGATGATCGCCCTGGACCGACGCTATATGGCCGCCGTCGGCCGGCCCGATCTGATCAAGGCGGCCGCAGGTCTCGCGGGCCCTTACGACTTCCTGCCGTTGGACGTGGCGGCGTCGCAGAACGCCTTCGGTCGTGCGCCCGACCCGACCCTGACCCAGCCCGTGACCTTCGTGCGTCGTGACGCCCCGCCGATCTGGCTGGGCCACGGCACGGCCGACACAGTGGTCCACGACGAGGACACTGTCATTCTAGATGAGCGGATGCGCGCGGCGGGCGGTCGGTCGCAAGCCAAGCTTTATCCCGGCCTGGACCACGCCGACCTGATCGCAACCTTCTCGCCCCTGTTCCGCAAGAAGGCGACGGTGCTGGCCGATGTGACGGACTTCTTCCACCGTCAGCTGGGCTGAACCAATGAAGAGTGGTGCGGGCGGCCGGGGTCGAACCGGCACTCCTTTCGGAACTGGATTTTGAGTCCAGCGCGTCTACCAATTCCACCACGCCCGCAGCGGAAGGACCGCCTCATGCCACAGAGGCGAAGGCCGCGTCCAGCCCGAAGCGTCAGGCCGCGACTTCCACATGGCTGTCCGTGCCGCCGGACTGGATGCGGCGGGCGCGGATGTACATTTCGACGCGCTGCATGACGATCAGGCCCATGGCGAAGACCAGGAAGGCGTCGGTGACGGCCAGGGCGTTCAGGTGCCAGGCGGCGGCATGGCTTTCGATCAGGTCGCGCAGCAGCGACCGGCCGGCGAACAGCACGACCAGCAGGATCAGACCCAGCGGCGAGGCCTGGGCCATCAGGGAACCGTCCGGCTCTTTTTCGATGGTGACGGTCTTGCCGCGATACCAGCCGGCGACGCCGCCCAAGATCCCGCCGATGGCCAGCACCGCCCAGGCGCCGGGACCGAACGGCGCATGGGCCATGTTCGGGTTCTGGGCTGTGCCCCACAGGCCCAAGCCGATCAGCGGCAGGACGATGGCCGGCATGACCCAAAGCAGCTGCGGCTTCAGCACGCGCTTCCTGCGGTTCTTCAGCAGCACCACCACCAGCATGATCGGGATCATGAGCAGCGGGATCAGTTTTTCAGGCGGCACGTCGTCTCTCCCCAAAGACAGGATGCGGCCTCCCCCGAGGCCGCTGTCAGCACCCTAGCGGCGTCAATCCGCGCTGGATAGCGGCGCGACCGTCTGTTCGATGGCGCCGAAGATCGAATGATGACGGTCGTCCAGCATCTCGATGCGCACCGTGTCGCCGTGTTTCAGGAAGGGCGTCTCGGCCGCGCCGCGCAGGATCGTCTCGACCGTGCGGACCTCGGCGATGCAGGAATAGCCCAGGCCGCCCTCCGAGACCGGCTTGCCGGGGCCGCCGTCGGCGTCCTTGTTCGACACCGTGCCCGAACCGATGATGGTGCCGGCGCCAAGCGACCGGGTCTTGGCCAGGTGGGCGATCAGGGCGCCAAAGTCGAAGGTCATGTCGACGCCGGCGTCGGCCTTGCCGAAGTCCTCGCCATTCAACTGCACCGAAAGAGCGCCGTGCAGCTTACCGTCCTTCCATCGGTCGCCCAGCGCGTCGGGCGTGACCAGGACGGGCGACAGGGCGCTGGCGGGCTTGGACTGGACGAAGCCGAAGCCCTTGGCCAGTTCGGCGGGGATCAGGTTGCGCAAGCTCACGTCATTGACCAGGCCGACCAGGCGGATGGCGGCCAGCGCCTGTTCGCGCGTTGCGCCCTGCGGCACGTCGCCGACGACCACCACGATCTCCGCCTCCAGGTCGCAGCCCCAGGCCTCGTCGGCCAGCGGAATCGGATCGCGCGGCGACAGAAAGCTGTCGGAGCCGCCCTGATACATCAGCGGGTCGGTCCAGAAGCTCTCGGGCATGTCGGCGCCGCGCGCCTTCCGCACCAGTTCGACGTGGTTCACATAGGCCGAGCCGTCCGCCCACTGATAGGCGCGGGGCAGGGGCGACGCGGCGTCGCGCTCATGGAAACGGCCGCGTGGCACGGCCTCATGCTCCAGGCTTTCGGCCAAGGCCTCGAGGCGAGGACCGCAGCGATCCCAGTCATCCAGCGCCGCCTGCAGCGTCGGGGCGATCAGGAAGGCGTCGGTGAACCAGTTCAGGTCCTGAGAGACGACAACGAGGCGGCCGTCGCGGCCGTGCTTGAGCGAGGCGAGTTTCATGACCAAGGCCTAGACCGTATTTGCGATGTTGGGAACGGCGGAATCAGTCGGCGGCCGTCAGCAGGGCGCGGGCCTCGGCGCCGGTGCGGGCGGCGCGGTCGCGGACCTCGACCTCGACGATGACGCCGCCCTCAGGCTCGACGGCCCATAGGTAGCGACGCTCGACCTCGACCGTGCGTCCGGACGGGGCGAAGCCTTCGTAGCTGTCGCCCCACGGCGTGATCTTCCTGACCTCGACGAAGGGCATGGCGCAGGCGGCGTCCAGCTCCTCGTTGGCCATCACTGTCAGTTCGTCATCGGATGCAGGCATGGGTCTCGGGCTGGGAAAAAGAGAGTCTAATTCGTCTAATTGGTCTGAACGGGCGCTCAGGGTTCGTCGGCGTAGATGGCGACGCGGGCGGGGTCGGTCGAGGAGACCGCGCCGCGATACATGCCCGAGGTGGACATGGCGAAGGCGGGGCGGCCATCCAGTCCCATGACGATGACGCCGCCCTTGCCGCCCAGACGATCGGCGTCGGCGATCTCCGCCTGACCGGCGGCCTGCGTCGCCGCCCCTCCTGCAATCCGCGCGCAGATGTCGCGGGCGACGGTGGCGCGGATGAAATATTCGCCGTCGCCGGTGGCGGACACCGCGCAGCCGTCGGTGTTTGAGGCGTAGGTTCCGGCGCCGATGATCGGCACGTCCCCAACCCGGCCCCAGCGTTTGGCGGTCATGCCGCCGGTCGAGGTGGCGGCGGCGAGATGACCCTGGCTGTCCAGCGCCACGGCGCCGACCGTGCCGAACTTCTTCTCGTTCAGGGGCGGGGCGATTTGGGCCTGGGCGCCTGGTAGAGACGCGCCGACGGGGCGTTCGGGAATCGGCTGTCCGGCCTCGGTCAGGGCTTTAACCAGTCCCTGCCAGCGGCGCTCGGTGAAGAAGAAGGCCGGATCGACCTGCTCCAGCCCGACCGAGGCGGCGAAGGCGTCGGCGCCGGGGCCGATCAGCATGACGTGGGGCGACCGCTCCATCACTGCGCGGGCGGCGGCGACGGGATGACGCGTGGTGGTCAGGCCGGCGACCGACCCGGCGGTCAGGTCCGATCCGTTCATGATGGCGGCGTCCAGCTCGTTACGGCCGGCCGCCGTGAAGACCGCCCCGCGCCCGGCGTTGAACAGGGGATCGTCCTCCATGACCTGAACGGCGGCCTGGACCGCATCCAGCGCGGCGCCGCCGCTGTTCAGCACGGCCG
This sequence comes from Brevundimonas sp. UBA7838, assembly GCF_002500885.1. NCBI lineage: Bacteria > Pseudomonadati > Pseudomonadota > Alphaproteobacteria > Caulobacterales > Caulobacteraceae > Brevundimonas > Brevundimonas sp. UBA7838. The sequence continues at coordinate 10,161 of NZ_DLTK01000006.1, read as the reverse complement.
AACCGGCGTCCAGCGCGCCTTGCAGCGCCGCGCGATAGGCCGCGTCCTGCTCGGGCGTCAGGCTGGACCGCTCGATCACGCCCGCCCCGCCGTGGATCGCCAGCGACCATTGCGGCGCGGCGTCCTCGGCGTACGCCGAGGAAAAACACAGTGCAAAGAGTGCAATTAGTCCCGAACAAGCGATACGCATCATGAACCTCCTCCGGGCCGAAAAACGAGTGCAATCGGTGCACTCTCCCCAATGACGCCGGTCGGTCGCAGTGTAACGCCGCCTTCGGGCATGTCAGCTCAATTGGTCTAATAAGCTCGGAAGGTCTAAATGTTAGATAGCTGATGGCTAGCAAGACGCGTCTACGGCCTGAGATGTAGCCGCGAATCAGGAGAAGGCCGACATCAGAATGATCACAGCAAAAAAACCGCTGAGTTCGAAGTCGTTGTCCTAACTTTGTTTTCGCCACCCAAACCATTCTGTAGCCAAACGGACACGGGGATTATTAAGCGCGTTTAGTCAGTGACGGCAATAAGCATAGGCGTGTAGCCGCTCAGAGACATGCCCCAATTGATGTCTGTTGGAACAACTAAAATGTTTTCAAACTGCACAGTTTGAATGCCAGCGAGCGAATCGACATCGGGCATCTCCAGGATTTTCACCTCGCCGCCATCCGAAACAAACAGCTTATCTTGTGTGACAGCAACCCAGCCGCGCGGGGTCGCCGCGAGACCAAATAGGGGCCATGTGCTGTGTGAGAATGCTTCGATCGATCCAGGAAGAGCATCCAGTTCTCGGCTGAAGACTAAGGTTGCTTCATCGCCGCAGACACGCATGACGCGGCCGTGTGACAGCATGTGGGATAGACCAATCGAGGCCAGTAGACATCCGGCATGATCAACGTCTGGCGCCAAACCTGTGACCGGATCACATTCAGACGCAAGTGGACCGTGACAGGGATCATCATCGACCTTGCGGATTTCAACCAACCTTAAGGAGCCTGGAGCAATCCGCCAAAGTCCGCCGCCCCATTCGCCTTGATTGAAACCAATATATATCGACCCGTCAGGCGTAGAGGCCAAAGTCATGACGCCGAAGTGGCGCCCGAAGCCTTCGAACGGCTGGCGGCGCCACTCACCGCCATCGCTGCGGTAGAGGGCGTCTTTCGTAATGACGATCCAGTCTAAGCCTTCACGCAGAAAACCGAGAGCGTCGGCCTGGAGCGGCGGTGTTAAGGATCGGCCTGTTTCTGGTTCTTGGACAGAAAAACGTCTTGGAGTTCCGCCATCTGACTGAAGAACAAGGGTTCGCCCAGCGTCGCGCAGCAAATCCGCAGCGCCTTCTTCGACAATAATGCGCCGGTTGGCGTCGGCCCGATCGAAAACGACCACCGCTCCGGCTTCGTTTCTAAGCCAGAGCTGATCCGCCGTGGCGACACCCTCGACAAGCCGAGCGCCGAGCACGGGATCGTTCGGAGCCGATGAGCCAATTTGAACTATTGCTGGGCTGGCGCTGAAACAGATCGCAAGCAGAACGGCAAAGGTGCGCATTGTGCGACCTTAGCGCGAGAATAGAGCGGCGTCCTGACCCAATTTCAGCCTCGTTCGCTTCGTGTCAGTCAAGCGACATCATGTGCAGATTCAACTTCCTAAAAATCGGGCATCTGGCAAAAGCCAATCGGCCGCCCTCACCCCCTATGGTGCAGCCGCTTCCACACCTGATAGCCGACGATGGGCGCGAAGCCGCAGAGGAGGGCGGCGATCAGGACCATCCAGAAGCCGCCGCCCAGCCAGTATTCGCCGGCCAAAGCACCGGCGCCGGCCGCGAGGACCGGGCCGAGCCAGGGCAGCCAGGTCGGCGGCCGCATCGTCATTCAGGCGTCGACCTTGATGACGCCGCGACGGATCTGGTCCAGCTCGATGGAGTCGAACAGGGCCTGGAAGTTGCCGTTGCCGAAGCCTTCGTTGCCCTTGCGCTGGATGATCTCGAAGAAGATCGGGCCGAAGGTGTCCTGGGTGAAGATCTGCAGCAGCAGGCCTTCCTCGTCCGAACCGTCGATCAGGATGCGGTTCTTGCGCATCCGCTCCACGTCCTCGCCATGGTTGGGCAGGCGTTTGTCGATCAGTTCGAAATAGGTCTCGATGGTGTCCTGGAAGGCGACGCCGCGTTCCTTCATCGCCTCGACCGTCTCGAAGATGTTCTCGGTCGTCAGGGCGATGTGCTGGATGCCTTCGCCGTTGTAGCGACGGATGAACTCCTCGATCTGGGAGTTTTCGTCCTGGCTTTCGTTCAGCGGGATGCGGATGGCGCGGTCGGGCGCGATCATGGCCTGGGAGAACAGGCCCGTCGCCTTGCCCTTGATGTCGAAATACTTCTGCTCTTCGAAGTTGAAGATCGAGTTGTAGAAGCCCGACCAAGTGCGCATCTGGCCGCGACGAACGTTGTGGGTCAGGTGGTCCAGGATCTCCAGGCCCATCGAGTTCTTGCGCTCGGCCTCTTCCCAGCCCTCGATCTCGTCCCACGCGTCATAGAGCGAGCCGGAGTCGCCGTACTGATCGATGACATACAGCAGCGATCCGCCGATGCCTTGCAGGATGTAGGGATAGTCGTCGCCCAAAGCCCCGCCGGCGGCGTCCGTCGCGGCGACGGCGCCGCGAGCCAGCGCGCCCTCATAGGCGGCCTTGGCGTCGGTGGTGCGGAAAGCCATGCCGTTGGCGGACGGGCCGTGATCCTTGGCGAAGTCGGCGGCCTGACCCTTGGGCGAGCGTTGCACCAGGAAGCTGATATCGCCCTGCTTCAGGCGCACCACGTCGGTCTTGGGGTTCACGTGCGTCTGGGTGAAGCCCATCAGCTCCAGGCGCGAAATCATCGCCTCGGGCTCGGGGCCGGTGAATTCGACGAACTCGAAACCGTCGACGCCGAGGGGGTTTTCGAGGTCGATCTGTTCCGCCGTGGCCTGATCTTGGGCCTGGGTCATGTCGTTCATGGCGCGTCTCCCGCGTGATCTTGAGGGCGGTCTGGCCGCCGATTGGCGCGGAACCTAGTCACAGAAGACGACGGAGCCAAGACGAAGCCACGGGGTCGTGATGACGGACGACCCCGCAAGCCCCGTCTGTCGTCTTTATGCGCTCAGCGCAGAACGGGCTCGGGATCGACCAGCCGGACGTCGTGCATCTGGTCCAGATAGGCCTCGTAGTAGCCCTTGTGCGAGGCGCCGACGATGGTCAGCATCCGAGTGCCCGGATAGAGGCCCAGGACATCGCGCATATTGGCGACCATTCGCAGATTGCGCGTCTCCCAATAGCCAAGGTAGCGCCGGCCGAAGGCCTGCGGCGACGGCTCGACCAGATTTGCGCCGAAATCGGACTGATAGGCCATGGCCGGGACGGTCGGTGCATTGTAGGCGCGATACATCTGGAGAAGGCCGTCCGGCTGATCCAGGGCGGCGCTCAGCCGTTCGTCTTGCGCCCGACGGGCCGTGCTGGCGGGATTGTCCCAGGCGGCCATGACGGCGTCCTGTGATGCCTTCTTTTCCACGAGGTTGGCGGGGTCGGGCGAATCGGCGGAGTGGTCGTCGACGCTCCACAGCCGTTCCAGTCCCAGGCGCGCGGCCAGGGGGGCGGAGATCAGGAATGTCTCGTTGGCCTGTTCCTCGATCTGGTTCAGCACGCCGACCAAGGCGTCGTTCAGGCCGTCCCCGGCGATGCGGTCCTGGGCGGGCAGGCGAAGCCACTGGACCAAGGCCGATCCCCGCTCGCCAGCCGCCAGGAAGACCGCCGCCAGATGACGCCGCTGGGCCGCCGTGGGCTGATCGGGCCACTCGGCCAGTAGCCGCTCGGCCTCGGCATGGGCGGCCGACACGTCCAGGCCGGTCGCCAGGGCTGCGGGAGCGGGATCCCAGCAATAGGTTTCGACCGTCTCGGCATACCGCGACGGATAGCGACGCAGACTGTCGCATTGCAGGCCGGACAGGTCCTCCGTCGCGATGGCGGTCGGCTTCCACGCCGCCAACCGATCCAGCAGCGGCGACAGGCTTTCGACCTTGAAGCCGTCGCCCATGTTCGACAGGTGCGGCGTGCCCAAGACCAGAACCTCGTTCAGCGCGCCGGCTGGCGGTCCCTTCAGTTGATCGGGATGGAAAGGCTGGCGGTAGTCCTGCGCGGCTGCGGGCAGGGCGACGGCCAGCAGCGCGCCGACGGCGACGAACAGGATGCGGGAGGAACGAAGAGGCAAGGCCATGACACGCCGTGAAAGAAATTTGAGAAGGATCGACCGTCGGTCGGTCACGCCACCTTCCACGGATCACCGCCCGGGCGCCCGTTAATTCTTGGACATCTAAGGCTACGCTTGCAGCGCTAGAACCGATGTCGGCGTCAGCCCGGCAGCCAGCGGGTCGCCCATTCGGCGCCCATCAGAAGGCCGGTCCCGAGCGCGCCCAGGATGGTCAGCCACACGGTGGTGACGGCGCAGCCCGCGAGGACGAACAGGCCGTCGCGCTGGATCAGGCCGACCGACAGCAGGGCCAGGGCGATGGACGGGATGGTGTTGGTCAGGGGCATGACGATGGTCACGGTCGCCAGGATCATGAAGACGGCGGCCAGCTTCTCGCCCGGTCCGTCGGCGAAGCGGCGCAGGCGGGGGCGCGACAACCGGTCGATCCAGCCCAATTTGGTTTCGGCGAAGTCGGCCATGGCCTTCAGCCACGATCCCTTGCACCGCAGGTTCAGAAACCAGCGCGGCAGCCACGGCTCCTCGCGCCCGACAAGCATCTGGCCCGCCAGCAGGATGACGATCAGCCCGACCACCTGCGGCACGCCGTAAAGGCCCGGCACCAGGCAGGGGATGGAGAGCAGCAGGATCAGAAGGCCATAGGCGCGCTCGTCCAGCCGGTCGCGGATTTCGTGCAGGGTCAGCCCGGCGTCGCCGCCGTCGTCGGCCAGCCGCCGCAGCAGCCGGGTGACGTTATGGCTGACGTCGTCCTGCTGGACCGTGGACGGGGAAGAGGCGGGGGTCGTCATTCAGGCGCTCTAGCAGGTGGACGTGACGGCCGAGGATGACGCAACGCCGCAGGGGTGCTAACGCGCCGTACCGCCTTAAGGATCGCCATGCTGCGCAAACTCTATGACCGCGTCTTCGACTTGGCGCGCAGCCGCCATGCGACCAAGGCCCTGGCGGTCGTCTCCTTCGCCGAGAGTTCATTCTTTCCGATCCCGCCCGACGTGATGTTGGCGCCCATGATCCTGGCGCGGCCGCAAAAGGCGTATGTCTACGCCGCCGTCTGCACCGTTGCGTCGGTGCTGGGCGGGATTCTCGGATATGCGATCGGCTATTTCCTGACCGATCTGGGCCTGGCGATCATGCGGGTGCTGGGCCATTCGGACGGGCTGGAGCAGTTCCGCGCCTGGTTCGAGCAGTGGGGTCTGTGGGTCATTCTGATCAAGGGGCTGACGCCCATCCCCTACAAGCTGGTGACCATCGCCTCGGGCTTGGCGGCGTTCAGCTTTCCGGTCTTCATCGCCGCGTCGGTCGTGACGCGGGGCGGACGGTTCTTCCTGGAGGCGTGGATCCTGAAGCGCTGGGGGCCGGCCATGCTGGCGCAGGTGGAAAAGCGGCTGGCGATGTGGAGCGTGATCGGCCTGGTCGCGCTGGTCGGGCTGATCGTCGTCCTGAAGCTTCTGTAAGTCGACGCGGCCGCAGGGGCGGGGTAAGACCGTTTCAAGATGATCGATGTCTATCGCCTTCTGACCCGTTGGTGGACCGCCTTCGCCCTGGCCGCGTCGCTGGCCATGCTGGGCGCGGCCCATGCGTTCGAACGGTTCGGCGGCCTGGCGCCCTGCAACCTGTGTCTGAAGCAGCGCGAGGTCTATTGGGGCGCCGTCGTCGTCGCTGTGCTGGCCACGGGTTGGACCCTGTTCAGCGGCGGACGCCGGGGCACGCCGCGCATCGCCGCCTTCCTGCTGGCGGCCGTGTTCGCCACAGGCGCCATCACGGCCATCTTCCACATGGGCGGCGAATACAAATGGTGGGCGCTGCCTGCGACCTGTTCGTCCGTCGGCGGCTCGGTCGATATGGACAGTCTGACGGCCTTGGCCATGGGCACGGGGCCGGTGACAAAGGTGATCGGCTGCGGCGATGTGGCCTGGAGCTGGCTGGGTCTGTCGATGGCGGGATGGAACGCGATCATCGCCTCGGCGCTTGCGGTGTTCAGCCTGTTGGCGGCGAAACGTCCCAAGGACGCCCGCGCGCCCCGGATCGAAAAGGCCTGATGCGATGAGCCATTCCATTCCTCTCCCTCGTCCTGGCCAAGGCGCCGACAAGGCGCGGATGGACGAGATCCTGCGCGTCGATCACGCCGGGGAATATGCGGCCGTCCTGATCTATCGCGCCCAGAAGGCGGTGTTCGAAGGGCGCAAGGGGCGTGACGGCATCGCCCATGACCTGTCTGAGATGCAGGAGCAGGAGGCGGTGCATCTGGCGCGCTTCGAGCGGCTGCTGAACGAGCGGCGAGTGCGGCCCACGGTCATGACGCCCCTGTGGCGCATCGCCGCCTCGGCCCTGGGCGCCGGCACGGCCCTGATGGGTGAAAAGGTGGCGCACGCCTGCACCGAGGCGGTCGAAAGCGTGATCGAGAAACACTATGCCGACCAGATCGCCGAGATCGGCGATCGCGACCCGGCCCTGGCCGCCGAGCTGAAACAGTTCCGTGACGAGGAACTGGCCCACCACGACCACGCCATAGAACAAGGCAGCCGCGAAGCGCCCGCCTATCGGCTTCTGTCCGGCGTGATCAAGTTCGGCTGCAAGGCGGCGATCAAGATCAGCGAGCGGGTCTAAATCGTCTCCTCCCTGCGGAGCGGGGAGGGGGCCGCGAAGCGGTGGAGGGGCCTTGAAGTCCCACCGTCTCCGGTAGGCGTCGCAGAACTGCTCCATCGCGGCGCTAAAGGAGCGCCGCACCACCTCCCCATCGCTGCGCGACAGGGAGGGGACTGGAACGTCAATAGATTTCGAACAGCCCGGCCGCGCCCATGCCGCCGCCGATGCACATGGTGACGACGCCGTATTTGGCGCCGCGACGCTTGCCTTCGATCAGGACGTGGCCGGTCATGCGGGCGCCGGACATGCCGTAGGGGTGGCCGATCGAGATGGCGCCGCCCGAGACGTTCAGGCGGTCGTCGGGAATGCCCAGCGTGTCTTGGCAATACAGAACCTGAGCGGCGAAGGCCTCGTTCAGCTCCCAGATCCCGATGTCGTCCACCGTCAGGCCGTGGCGCTTCAGAAGTTTGGGCACGGCATAGACCGGGCCGATGCCCATTTCGTCCGGCTCGCAGCCGGCGACCGCCATGCCGCGATAGGCGCCGAGCGGTTGCAGGTTGCGCTTCACCGCCTCGCCGGCCTCCATGACGACGCAGGCTGAGGCGCCGTCGGACAGTTGCGAGGCGTTGCCGGCGGTGATGAACTCGCCCGTCTGGATTTCCTCGCCGCCGCCGAACACGGGCTTCAAGGCCTTCAGGCCTTCCAGCGTCGTATCGGGACGGTTGCCCTCGTCCTTGGACAGGGTAATCTCTTTCGGTGAGGTCTGGCCGGTGGCCTTGTCCATGGCCAGCATGGTGGTGGTCATGGGCACGATCTCGGCGTCGAACCGACCGGCGTCCTGGGCGGCGGCGGTGCGCTGCTGGGATTTCAGCGCATATTCGTCCTGGCGGTCGCGGCTGACGCCATAGCGGCGCGACACCACCTCGGCCGTCTCCAGCATCGACATATAGATGTGGGGCGACAGCTTCAGCAGCGCCTCGTCCTTCATCCGGTACAGGTTCATATTCTGGTTCTGCACCAGGGAGATGCTTTCCAGCCCGCCGCCGACCGCCATCTTCTGCTGATCGAAGACGACCTGTTTCGCCGCCGTGGCGATGCCCATCAGGCCCGAGGCGCACTGACGGTCCAGGCTCATGCCGGGAACGGAGGAGGGCAGGCCGGCGGCGAGCGCAATCTGGCGCGCGACGTTGGTGCCGGTCGAACCCTGCTGCAGGGCCGCGCCCATGACCACGTCCTCGATTTCAGCCGGATCGACCCCGGCGCGCTGGACCGCGTGCTTGACCGCATGGGCGCCGAGGCTTTGCGCCTGGGTGTCGTTGAAGGCGCCGCGATAGGCGCGTCCGATGGGCGTACGGGCAGTGGAGACGATGACGGCTTCGCGCATGAGCTTTCCTCCTGGGCTATCGCCCTTTGGGCTACTTGAGCCCATTCTTGTTTGGCCTACCGTGCTTCGCGCTGCTTGAGGCCGGTTTCCTCTGAAGCGAAGTTAGGCGCCTCACGTCGCGTCAACGCAAGGCGCCTTGTTGTTCAGCCGCCGTGGGCCTTCTGGGCCTTGGTCAGTTCGATCATGCCTTGGGCGGCGCCCATCTCTGGGACGATCTCGCCGGCGCGGTCCGAAATGGCGTCGAAGCGGGCGGCGACCTGTTCGGGGGCGTCGTCCCCGGTGACGAAGTCGCCTTGCGTCAGAGTGACATAGGCGCGCTCGAACCCGCCGGCGCCGGCGGCCAGGATGGCGCGGCTCGGCGCATCCTGGCTGACCAGGTAAAGCAGGCCCGGCGTGACCAGGGCCGGGGCCAGCGCCTCCAGCGGCAGGGCGGCGCCCAGATCCTCGGTCATGCGGGTGTGGGCGGTGGGCGCCAGGCAGTTGACGCGGATGTCGTTCTTGGCCCCCTCGATCGACAAGGTCTGCATCAGACCGACCAGCGCCATCTTGGCCGCGCCATAGTTCGATTGGCCGAAGTTGCCGTACAGACCCGAGGACGAAGTCGTCATCACGATCCGGCCGTAGTTCTGCCCCCGCATGATCTCCCACACCGCCTTGGTGCAGTTGACCGCCCCCATCAGGTGGACGTCGACGACGAAGCGGAAGTCCTCGATCTCCATCTTTGCGAAGGTCTTGTCGCGTAGCACGCCGGCGTTGTTCACCAGGATGTCGATCCGGCCCCATTTCGCCATGGCCTGATCGACCATGGCCTGGACTGCGGCATAGTCCGTCACCGAGGCCGCATTGGCGATGGCCTCGCCGCCGGCCGCCTCGATTTCGGCCACGATCGCCTCGGCCGCGCTGGCGGATCCGCCCGAGCCGTCGCGGGCCCCGCCCAAGTCATTGACCACCATCTTGGCTCCGCGCGCCGCCAGAGCGAGCGCGTGTTCTCGCCCCAAGCCGCCTCCGGCGCCCGTCACGATCGCCACCTGTCCGTCAAACCGCACCGCCATAATCGTTTCCTTTCGCCGGCGCCCAATGTGTTGAAACGGCGCCACAGTCGACACAATCGTAGCTCAAGCGCGGAACCGTGCGCCAGCCACGCCGTTCGGTCGGGTGAATGCTGTGCTATTGCGCAGCTTCGCGCATTCACACAGTGAGGAAGCTATGAAGCTCAAACTTCTCGCCTCCGTTGCCGCCGCCGGACTGTTCGCAGCCGGCGCCGCATCGGCGGAACCCAATGGTTGGTACGGCGCCATCGACGCCGGCTACCACATGATCGACGATATCAACGCTGAATCGTCCACGACCGGCGCCAACTGGAACTGGGAAGTGAACGACGGCTGGGCGGCTTTCGCTCGCCTCGGCTACCGCTTCAACCCGAACTGGCGCGTTGAACTGGAAGGCGGCTACCGCTCGGGCGACATTGGTCGCGTTCGCGCCGTCACCGGCACGCAAGGCCTGTGCAACCTGACCCCGGCGACGGGCGGCTGCTTCTCGCCCGAAGGCGACATCGAATCCGCCACCCTGATGGCCAACGTCATCTATGACTTCGGCTTCGAATACTGGGGCGTTCGTCCGTTCGTCGGCCTCGGCGCCGGTGTGAACCGCGTCGACACCAACACGATCGGCGCCCTGCGCGCCAACCGGCTGGCCACCTTCGCCGCCGACGACACCTCGACCAAGTTCGCCGCTCAGGCGATCGCCGGTCTGGCCTGGGCCATCGGCGACCGCGCCAACATCGACCTGACCTACCGCTACCTGACGGGCGACGCCAACTTCGCCTCGACGACGGCCGGCACGGGCGTGGGCGCCACGCAGTTCGGCGAATGGGACGGCGACTACGACCAGTCGCACACCGTGACCCTGGGTCTGCGCTACAGCTTCGGTGCGGAAGACGCGCCGCCGCCCCCGCCGCCCCCGCCGCCTCCGCCGC